>DAONEZ010000029.1:0-10882 GCA_035403345.1 Anaerolineaceae bacterium | reverse complement strand
CCATGCTCAAATCCGCCCTGCCTGCCAGCGTGGGCACGCTGTTCATGATCGGGTTATCGACCATGATGGAGCACACCGGTATGACCCGCCTGATCGCACAGGGCTTGAGTACCTACATCGGCAGCGTCTATCCGCTGGTGGCCCCGTTGGTGGGCATGCTGGGGGCGTTCACCACGGGCAGCAACACCAACTCCAATGTGCTCTTCGGCCTGATGCAGAAGAACGTGGCCAACCTGCTGGGCATCAACCCCGTCTCGCTGCTGGCCGGGCAGACCACCGGCGGCGCGCTGGGCAGCATGATCGCGCCTGCCAAGCTGGCTGTGGGCTGCAGCACCAGCGAAGCCAAGGGGCAGGAGGGCCAGGTGCTGCGCATTACGTTGCCCATCGGGCTGGGGATCGTGCTGGTAATCGGGTTGATTCTGTTGGTTTTATTCGTGTAGGGATAAATCGGGTTCAGGCAGATGTAGAGACCTGAGTATACCTTACATCCCCGTCACCGCGCGCTGCACGAAGGTGAGCACTGCCATGACCAGGAACAGGACGATCGCGGCGATCTTCCAGCCTGTCCCGGCGTTCGAGGCGATGCCCAGAAACCCGCCCGCGGCTGCGAAGAACAGCACCACGTAGGTGATCACCATCCACTGCGTGTGGCGGAAATCCAGCTTGAGGATGTAATCCAGCAGCAGTTCCACCAGCAACCAGAGAATGGCAGCCGCTATCTGTACGTAATACAGCCACGGGCGCTCTTCCTGCGGTGCTTTGAAGAGCAGGTAAAGCAGTGGAAGAATGAGCAGGATCTCGAGCCAGCCAAGCCAATGACCGATCTGCGGTCGTTTGACCAGGCGGGAGATGAATACGAGTATGGCCGATGCCATGAAGACCACCGCGGTGATGGCCCCGATCAGGTTAGTCTTTTCCATGAGATGTTCTCCAGTTGCATTGTACAACTTATGAAGCGTCCACCGCATTTTTTGAGTATGACTCAGGTTTTCCCATTCCTAATCACTTTTCACTCACGAGATGATAAAATCACCTATCATGAATTACGAACCCGTCATTGGTCTGGAAGTTCATGCAGAACTGGCCACCGCCACCAAGATGTTCTGCTCCTGCCGCGTGGTGGATACCACTGTCTCCGCGCCGAACACCACCGTCTGCCCGGTATGCGCCGGAATGCCCGGCACGCTGCCCGTGCTCAACCGTAAAGCCGTGGAGTACGGCATCCGCTTGGCGCTGGCATTGGAATGCGAGGTACAGCACACCAGCATCTTCGCGCGCAAGAACTACTTCTACCCCGACCTGCCCAAGGGCTACCAGATCTCCCAATACGAGCAACCGTTGGCGGTGAACGGACGCCTGGTGGTGGACACTACCGCCGGCGAACGGGTCATCCGCGTGCGGCGCGTGCACCTGGAGGAGGACACCGGCAAGCTCACCCATGTTTCGGAAGGCGGCGAGGATTACTCCCTGGTGGACCTCAACCGGGCCGGCGTGCCCCTGCTGGAGATCGTTTCTGAACCGGACATGCACTCACTGGACGACGTGCGCGGGTACGCCACCATGCTGCGCGCCATCCTGCGCGAGCTGGGGGTTAACAGCGGCGACATGGAAAAGGGCGTCATCCGCTTTGAAGCCAACGTGTCCATCCGTCCGCAGGATTCCACGGAACTAGGCACGCGCGTGGAGATCAAGAACCTGAATTCTTTCCGCGCCATGGAACGCGGTATTGTGTATGAACTCGAGCGCCAGGCTGCCCTGCTGGATAGCGGCGGTCGCGTGGTGCAGGAGACGCTGGGCTGGGACGAAACCAACCAGCGCACCTACTCGCAGCGCTCCAAAGAAGAGGCGCACGACTACCGCTACTTCCCCGAGCCGGACATCCCGCCGCTCATCGTGGAAGCGGAGTGGGTGGAACAGATCCGCGCCGGATTGCCCGAACTGCCGCGCGTCAAGGCGCTGCGCCTGCAGCAGCAGTACGCCCTTTCGCCAAATGAAGCCGGGCTTTTCTCGGCGGATGGCGAGCTGGCGGCTTACTTCGAGGACTGTGCCCGGCACTTGCAGTCCGCCCCGGCACGCCTGGCCGCCCTGTGGATCTCGGGCGAACTGTTTGCCTGGCTTAACCAGAATGAAAAATCTTTGAGTGAATTAAAAGTACCCCCGGCCTCCCTGGCGGAACTGCTGGACGCCCTGCACAAAGGCGAAGTGAACCAGAACACCGCCAAAACCGTACTGACGCAGATGCTCGCCAGCGGGAAAGCTGCGCGCGAGATCATCGCAGAGCAGGGGCTGGCGCAGGTGTCTGATCTGGATTTCATCGCCGGGCTGGTGCGCGGCGTGATCGAAAAGTATCCCGCGGAGCTGGCCAGTTACCTGGCGGGCAAGGAAACCCTGGCCAACTGGTTCTTCGGGCAGGTGATGCGCGCCGCCGGCGGCAAGGCCAACCCGGCAGTTCTGAAGAGCGAGCTGGAAAAGCAACTTCAGGCAGTAAAAGATTCCCGTTAACAAAACTGAAATTGACTATTGACTTTCTTTTCGAATTGTTGTAATATATCGTTATACGATATATCGAATAACGTTGTAGCGAGAGGCGATAATTATGACTGGAAGTAGGCAGCAGGACTTGATCCGCAGAACCACTCCGTTGACCGAGGCGTCTTTTTACATTCTCATTTCACTGGCCGAGCCCCTGCATGGCTACGGTGTAATGCAGAAGGTCATGGAGTTGAGCCGCAACCGGGTTCAGTTAGGTCCGGGAACCTTATACGGTGCGTTGACCAATCTTATGTCGCAGGGGTTGATCGAAGCTGTTGACGGAGCAGGCGGTGAGCGAAAGAAACTGTATCAGCTAACCGAGGATGGCAGGCTGGTGGCAGAGCATGAAGTTCGGCGCATGGAGGAGTTATCCCGCCATGGGCACATGCTTCTTGGAATATGAGAGAGGTTGAAATGGAAACAAGGAAAGAATCTGAATGGATATTCAAGGTCGTTTGGGCGTGGCCGGATGAAAGGGAACAAAAGTGGCTTGAGGAACAAGCTGCTCAAGGCTGGCACCTGGAAAAGGTAGCACCATTCTTCTATAAATTCCTGCAGGGTACTCCCTCCAGGGTAATCTATCGAATGGATTACAAGCGAACAACCGACCAGGATTACGCCGAGTACAGGGATATCTTTACTTTGTGCGGTTGGGAGCTGGTGGCGGAAATGGCAAACTGGCATTACTACCGTATCTCTCCGGAAAATTCCGAGACCCCGGAGATCTACAGCAATGATCACTCCAAGGCACAGAAATACCGCAGGCTGTTGATTGGTTTGGTTCCTGTAATGGTCATATTTACTACCATTTTCAATCCGGCACTCTCACGGGGACTATTGAATGCCAGGAACCAGGGTGACGCATGGGTTTATCAGGCTGCTATCGCCTTCAGGGTGGTGATTTTTCTCCTCCTGGTATATGTGATCATTCGGATACTTGTTAAAATCCGGCGCCTGGAGTCTGGAAAAAAGGAATAAGATCTGCTTATCATCTGATTAATCTGTTTATTTCGCCTCTTTTCTGACATTTTCAGACAAATAGGGACGATTATCATATTGACGCAATTGCCATTCTTGGATATTCTATAGTTGCAGGAAATTGCGGAGCGATGCATGCGATGTCGGGTTTTCCAACTGCGCACGAGTGCGGGCACAGGACCGGTAAGCCCGCTTTTGTTTTAAAACCAGCCCCGCCCTCCTGCTTGTAAACAAATCCGATAAAGGAGTGAGTTATGGCAAGTACGATCAACGCATTTGAAATGGCTCAAAAGCAGTTTGACCACGTGGCCGAATTGCTAAAGCTTGATCCGCAGGTGCGCGAGTTCCTGCGCTGGCCGATGAGGGAGTTCGCCTTCCGCATCCCCGTGCGCATGGACGACGGCACCATGCGCATGTTCCAGGGCTTTCGCGTGCAGCACAACGACGCGCGCGGTCCCAACAAAGGCGGTATTCGCTTCCACCCTGCTGAAACCATCGACACCGTGCGCGCCCTGGCCACCTGGATGACCTGGAAATGCGCCGTGGCTGATATCCCCCTGGGCGGCGGCAAGGGCGGTGTCATCGTTGACCCGGCTACCCTGTCCACCGGTGAGAAGGAACGCCTTGTGCGCGGATGGGTGGACGTGATGTGGCGCAACATCGGACCGCGCCAGGACGTCCCTGCTCCGGATGTAGGCACCACCCCGCAGATGATGGGCTGGATGATGGATGAGTATTCCAAGCTCGTGGGTCAGTTCACCCCCGGCACCATCACCGGCAAGCCCCTCGGCGGCGGCGGTTCACTCGGCCGCACCGAAGCCACCGGCTTTGGCGTCATCTATACCGTGCGCGAAGCCATGAAGTACCTCAAACTCGACTCCTCCCAATGCACCGCGGCCATCCAGGGCTTCGGGAACGTGGCGCAGTACGCCGCCATTGGTTTCATCGAACTGCTCAAGGGCAAGGTGCTGTGCATCTCCTACTACGACCGCGAGGATAAAACCTCCTACACCGTCAGCAAAGCCGACGGGATCGACCCGCGCTTCCTGATGACCATCACTGACCAGTACGGAACGGTGGACAAGGTCAAGGCCAAGGCTGCAGGTTACGTCATCGAAGATGGCGGCGCCTGGATCAGCAAGGACGTGGATGTGCTCATCCCGGCTGCGCTTGAAGGCCAGGTCAATGCTGACACCGTTAAGCTCATCAGCCCGCGCGTCAAGATCATCGCCGAAGGCGCTAACGGTCCCACCACCCCGGATGCTGATGAGGTCCTCAAAGCCCGCGGCATCTTCGTCATCCCCGATTTCCTGTGCAACGCAGGCGGCGTGACAGTTTCCTACTTCGAAGGCGTCCAGAACGATATGAACTACTACTGGACCAAGGAAGAAGTGCTGGAAAAACTGGACACCAAGATGTCCATCGCGTTCAACAGTGTGCTCGAGATGAGCCTGAAGAGCAACGCCTACACGCGCGATGCCGCCTACATGGTGGCCATCGACCGCGTGGTCAAGGCCATGCAGCTGCGCGGCTGGGTGTAACCTCACTCTTATATCTGTTTTCTCAGACCCCGGAGCGATCCGGGGTCTTTCTTTGCCCATGCCAAATCGGTTAAAATGAAAAAATCCTTTATACTTAGACAGTTAAGGAGAATTTACGCGCATTGATGAACAAATCCATCCACCCCGCAGGTGACCCGCGCTGGTTGAAACGCATGGAATGGCTGCTGGCAAGCGCCGTCTTCATCGCACTGGCGGTCTTGCTGGCCAAATTCGCCGGCGGACCGGTCAAGTCCGACGAAGTCATGTACATCCACAATGGATTGTTGAACGTCAAGGACACCTTCATTCTCAACCGCTATACCCATATTTATTTCCAGAAATTATTCATGGCGCTTGCGCCCGATCCATTTAGCGGGGTCAAGGCTTACTGGGGCTTTCTGGTAGCCGGTTCAGCCGCCCTCACCTACCTGATCGCACGCCTGGTCACCCGTTCAGGCAGCATCGTCCATTCCATCATCGCTGCCCTGCTCTACCTTTCCATCCCCATCCTGGCAGCTAACTCCGGCAACACAGCCGTGGACATCACCGCCGGGTTCTTCCTGGCGCTCACCCTGCTGGTGTACCTGCTCTACTTCCGCGGAGGCTCACGTTCCCCCTGGCTGCTGGGTCTGTTCGGGCTGCTCTTTTTCCTGTCCGTCCGCTCCAACGAGACCACGCTGGCACTGGTGGTGCTCTTCGCTGGCTTCCTGTTCAACGCGCAGGGTAAAGTGGAATGGCGCCTGTTCTTCAAGCGCCTCGGTTTCATTCTGCTGGGCGTGCTTGCCGGCGTGCTGCTCTTCATGCTGCTCAACGGCATTTTCCTCAAGGATGCCTGGTTTGGACTGAGGTTGAAGGAGTACTTCAAATTCAAGTCCACCTACGTGGATACCAACATCGCCGAGGAATCCAAGACCATCGCCAACTGGTTCACCGATTACCTGTTCAATGGCATGTTGTACATCTTCCTGGCTTACATTCTTTCCGGTGTGCGCGTGGTGCACAAGCAGGATCTGCCCCTGCGCCTGCCCTGGCTGGTGCCGCTGGCTTTCGTGTTCATCCTGAGCGCCATCATCGGCTTCAGCAAGTGGGGTGTGGTGGAACGGCATATTTTCCCGGCGCTGCCCCTCATCTGCGCATTCGCCCCCCAGCTCATACGCAATCCAAAAATTGAGACGCGTAAGGACCTGTTCAAACTAGTGCTCGCCGGCGCTGCTGCGCTGGTGCTGCTGGTAGCCGGCCGCTACCTGTTCATGAAGGCCAGCACCATGGGGCCCTACAATTATCCCGAATACCTGGCTTCCTCCATTTACCCCATCACCCTGCTGGTGCTCATCGGCATGGTTTTCTTCTTCAAAGAGTACTCGTTTAAAACGCTGCTCATCCCCCTGCTCATCTTCGGCATCTTCCTGCGCTACCCGCTCAGCCTGAACACCGACACCTATTTCAAACTCCAGCCCAACGTGCACAAAATGGATGAGCGCCTGCAGATCTTCCGCGCGTTCGACGATCAATTCCGCAGCAGCCCGGCGGACAAGGTGCTCGTGTTTGACGGCGCGATGTGGCGCTTGAACCAGAGCAGCCGCCTGGCCGAGTTCATCGGGCTGTACAACATGCTCTATGACGGACGCCTGACCACCGCCAACGTGAAGGAAACCAACGTGTTGGGGGGCGACCCACAGTACATCGATCAGGAAAAGCCTGACCTCGTGCTCATGACGGTGGCGGAGTACGATGCCGAAGGACTGCCCGGGCTGGTGAAAGCCGCCCTGGACCGCGATTACAAACGTTATCAAAACAACGGCAAACTGTTATACCTGTTTGTGCGCAAGTGATGCCGGGAATGGAGCCGCTATGCCAGTGAAAAAATTAATGGTGATCATCCCCGCATATAACGAGGAAAAGACCGTGGGTGAAGTGATCAGCAAAATGCCTGTCTTTGACCCGCAGGTCATTGAACGCATCGTGGTGGTCATTGACGACGGTTCCTCCGACCGCACGGCTGAGGTTGCCCGCCAGGCCGGGGCGGTGGTCGTCGCGCATTCGCGCAACAGTGGCATGGGCGCATCGGTGAAGACCGGCCTACAGTACGCGCTGGAGCACCAGGCCGACATCGCCGTCTCCATTGACGCCGACCTGCAATTCGACCCGACTGAGATCCCGCAGTTGATCGCCCCCGTCCTTTCGGGTGAAGCTGACTTCACAGCCGGAGACCGATTCACTGAACGGAACGGCAAGGCCATCCGGCCGGAACACATGAGCCCGGTCAAGTTCTGGGGCAATCAGCAGATGACGAAACTGATCAACAGGCTCACCGGCACCAACCTGCTGGATGTTTCCAGCGGCTTCCGGGCGTACTCGCGCGAAGCCATGCTCAACCTCAACCTGTCCGGCAAGTACACCATCAGCCACGAGACCATCATGGACCTGGGTTTCAAGCACCTGCGGCTGCAGTCCGTGCCGGTGAACGTGCGCTACTTCCCAGACCGCAAGTCCAAAGTAGCCCACAACCTGGTGCAGTACATCAGCCAGGCACTGCGCATCATCACACGCGCCTACCGCGACTACAAGCCGCTGCGCTTCTTTTTCCTGCTGGGGCTGCCGGCCATGGCGCTTGGACTGATCGGGCTAATCTTCACCCTGGTGCACTTCATCGTGGCTGGCTCCTTCACGCCCTATAAATTCGTGGGGTTCATCGGTATCTACCTGTTCTCGTTGGGGCTATTATTGTGGATCCTGGGTTTCCTCTCGGACATCCTGGTGGGCATCCGCACCAACCAGGAGAAGCTGCTTTATTTCCAGAAGAAGCAGATCTACGATAAGGAAGACAAGTAAGCGTTTCCTGGAGTATGCTTGAAAAAGAATAAGATCGTTGACATCCTCAAGTGGTCCTGGATGGTGCTGGTGCTGGGCGCGGGCATCTGGTACATAGTTAAAAATTATCAGCCAGCCCTGGCCTACCTGCGCACCCTCAAGACCGGGGGATTGCTGCTCTCCATTTTCTTTATCATCCTTTCCCGCCTGCTGAACGTGGACCTGATCCGCGAATCGGTGAAAGAAGTCGGCTGGAAGCCCGGCAAGCTGGAGATGTTCTCGCTCATTTCCATCACCCAACTGGGCAAGTACGTCCCCGGCGGCATCTGGCAGTTCGCTGCGCGCTTTGGCGCTTACAAGAGCAACCAGCTCACGGTGAAGAAGATGGGCAAGGCCTTCTTCCTGGAGAACGTGTGGGTGGTGCTGGGCGGCGCAATGGGCGGGCTGTTCTTCCTGCTGCTGGGCGACCCGCGGAACCTGCTGCAAAAAATCGGCATCCAGCTTCCAGCTCAGCTCATTCTGCCGCTCGTCCTCCTCTGCATTGTGCTTTGGCTGGCCGGCATCTTCATCTTCCAACGCATCAGCCACAAGGAAGACCCTGTAAAACATTCCCTTTGGCGCACCTTGCGCCTGTTTGCCAATCACTTTCTCATGTACCTCACCATGGGGGTGAGCTTTTTCCTGCTGTTCACCTTCCTGGGACTGGATGACCTGTTCTTCACGGTGGGCGGCTACATCATCAGCTACCTGGCCGGGTATGTGGCCATCTTTGCCCCGGGCGGCATCGGCGTGCGCGAGGTGGTCAGCGTCGCGTTGTTCGCGGGGCTGGCGCCCCAGGCCGAGCTGGCTGCCATCACCATCGTGCACCGGCTGCTCTACACCCTGATCGAATTCGCCATGGGACTGCTGGGGTTTATTCTTACAAGAACGCAGAAGACGACCATCCCGGTGATCACTCCATCTCCAGCCGGAGAGAGTGACCTCACTGGCGATTCTCCAGGTGATCCCCCCCGCAAGTCATCCTTAACTTAGCATGAAAACACAGAGCCCCGAAAACCGGGGCTGTGATCATTTACACGCCGGATCCTACCACCTGGCGTTGTGTTCTTCCGCCCAACCGATCAGATCCTTGATCTCCACCTTTTCGCCGTCATCCAGCACGACAACGCCGTTATAGCGCCCGAACATCTGGTGCACCTCGCTGCGCAGGACGAGCGCGTCCGTCTTGGCCACACGCTCAAAGAAGGGCGTGAAGACCAAATCAAGCCGTCCATCCGGTGAGACCATCGTCCAGGGCGCTTTGAAGTTCTTGTTGTCGTAGGTGAATTTCACCTCGCCCAGCTTGTGCAGCTTATCCTCCACCAGCATGCTGTTTTCGGTAGCTGCGCTGGTATCGCCAAAGCCGAAGCCCAGGTTGAGCCCCAGGCGGCGCCTGTCCGCCAGGAAACCCGAAGCGCTGGCCCACACCCAGAAGGAGTCGTACTCCCACACCCCGCGCCCCCAGTCCAGGTTACCCAGGCAGGTGGCGGGGTCGATTTCATGGCGCTTGTCCTTGTAGTCCACCCAGCCGCGCGCCGGCATGCAGTTTATCTTACGGTTGAAGTAATAACGCTTGCCCGGGATCGGGATGACAATGTTCATGGATTCATGTTCCGGCGGGCAGGCAAAGGCCACCTCGGCATTCAAGCTGCTGCCGCCAAAGCCAGACCAGCGCACCGAGAGGGTGCGGTAGTCACTCTCTGCGCTGAACTTGAGGGACAGGTCTCCCTTGCGGTATTCGCTTACGCCAGAGGTGCTGTTGCGCGGCAGTTTCACCCCGCCGCCCAGCGGCAGCGACAGGGTTTGTTCCTTGTACTCTTTGGTCTCGAAATCGATCACGTAGGCAAACACCATGCCCAGGTAACCCACGTCGCTGAGGGTGAAAGAAAAGAAATGCGTGGGCGTGGTGATGGCGTAGTAATCCCAGACCTTCAGGCGCAAGCGTTGGAAGGCCTTGGAGCGGTACACATGCGTGTCCTCAAGGTTGCAATCGAGCAGTGGCTGCGGGCACCAGCCCACCTGGGCCAGGGTGCCGTTGGGGTTGAGTAATTTACCGGGTTTGGTGATGAGGGTTTGAGGTTGCATGTTGAACTCCAGTTGCAGATGATATGCTTAATTGTACAGGCGTTTTTATTGCGGACCCGGTATCCGTTCTTGAAATAGGTCCATGCTTTAAACATGGTCTGGAAACAACCTCGACCAAAGCATAAACCAGCTTAGAGATCCGTAAACAGGGTTTGGTTGATATCTTAGTGTTTTTCGTTCGTTTTCGTGGTTTTAGTGTTCTGTTTTTGAATTTTCCGGGATGCTATAATTACCGGGAAGCAATCACCTTTATCGATGGAGGATGCATGTCCGGTCCAAGAGAAGTCCGCGCGCCGCGCGGCACGCAACTTTCCTGCAAGAACTGGCAAATCGAAGCGGCTTACCGCATGATCCAGAACAACCTCGATCCTGAGGTGGCGGAGCGGCCGCAGGACCTGGTGGTATACGGCGGGCGTGGACAGGCAGCGCGCAGTTGGGAGGCGTTTGACGCCATCCTCGAAAGCCTGCGCAACCTGGAGCCGGATGAGACCCTGCTGGTGCAGTCCGGCAAGCCCGTGGCGGTGTTCAAGAGCCACCCGGATGCGCCGCGCGTGCTGATCGCCAATTCCAACCTGGTGCCGCACTGGGCCACCCAGAAGCATTTTGATGAGCTGGCTGCAAAGGGGCTGATCATGTACGGGCAGATGACCGCCGGCTCCTGGATCTACATCGGCACTCAGGGCATCCTGCAGGGTACGTATGAGACGCTCGGCTCTCTGGCTGTGCAAAAGGGCTGGCCGTCGCTGCGCGGCAAGTTCGTGCTCACCGCCGGCTTGGGCGGCATGGGCGGCGCGCAGCCTTTAGCCATCACCATGAACGAGGGCGTTGGGCTGTGCGTGGAGGTCGATCCTGAACGCGCCAAACGCCGCAAAGAGAACTGTTACGTGGACGTGGTG
>DAONEZ010000028.1:4051-11502 GCA_035403345.1 Anaerolineaceae bacterium | reverse complement strand
GGAATCGGTGGAAAATGAGATCACCGAGGTCACACTGGAAGAAGCCCGCAAGGTGAATCCGGAGGCCGAGCTCGGCAGCCTGGAGGTGGTGGAAACAACTCCCACCGACTTTGGCCGCGTGGCAGCCCAAACTGCCCGCCAGGTCATTCAGCAGCGCATCCGCGACGCGGAACGCGCCGCCCAGGTGGCATATTACGAAAAACAGCTAGGTGAGATCGTCAGCGGTGTTGTGCAGGCCATGGGAGCCCCGGGCTTGACCATCGGACTTGAGATGAAGACCGAAGCCAGCATGCCGCGCAAGGAAATGATTCCCGGCGAACGCTTCCATATTCATGATCGCGTGCGCGCCCTCGTGGCCGAGGTCAAGGATAATCCGCGCGGACCGCAGATCATCCTGTCGCGCACCCACCGCAATTTCCTGCGGCGGCTCCTGGAAAACGAAGTTCCTGAGATCTTCCACGGCATCGTGGAGATCCGCTCCATCGCCCGCGAACCCGGCGAGCGCGCCAAAGTGGCCGTATCTGCCACCCAGCAGGGTATTGACCCGGTGGGTGCCTGCGTCGGCATCCGCGGTGTGCGCATCCAGGCCATCGTGAAAGAATTACATGACGAGAAGATCGACGTCATCGAATGGAACCCTGACCCGGCTGCCTTCATTGCCAAAGCCATCAGCCCGGCCAAGGTTAGCGGCGTGTACCTCTCCGACCAGAGGAGCGCTGGCGGCAAGACTGCTACAGTCGTGGTGCCGGAAGACCAATTGAGCCTGGCCATTGGCCGCGACGGACAGAATGCCCGCCTGGCTGCCAAGCTCACCAGTTGGCGTATCGACATCAAGAGCCTCCCGGAAGCGGCCGGGGATGCACTTTACAAACTCAACACCGATCCCACGATGGTTGCATTGGCCGAAATTGAAAAAGACAATATCATCCGCGTGACAGAATACCTGGCACGCAAAGCGGAAGGCAAACCGCTGACCCTGGAAGAGTTGGACTTTACCACCAAGTTTGTTGACCGCGTGGAACGCCGTGCTGTGCTCAAGACAGACGAGCAGAAAAAACAGGAAGAGACCCTTTACGCGGAACTCAAGAAAGCCATCCCGGCTTCCGCCTTCGATACCAGCATCCTGGATAGCGGACTGGCCGAGCACGTGGCATACACGCTGCAAGAAGCAGGTTTTTCTACTGCCGGCGAGTTGGCCATCCAGATGAAGCGCGAACCCGACCATATCCTGCGCCTGCAGGGTATCGGTCCGCGCGCCATGGATAACATCAACGAGCTGATGGCACGGTTGGACGCACAGTTCGCCGAAGAACAGGTCGTTGCCGCAACCAAGCCCGAGGAAGTTCCCCAACCCGTTGAGGTCGTGGAAGTTGTCTCCGAGCCGGTAGTTGAACCTGTTGTGGAAGAAGTCACCGTAGCCGAGGTTCCAGTAGAATCCGTTGCCCAAGCAGTGGTTGAGCCTGCTGTTGAGGTTGAGCCTGAAAAAGAACCCACGCTGGAAGAACTCTTCACCCTGCGTCCCGAGGTGCTGGATAGCAGCGCCGTCCTCCCCGAAGACGAAGAGTCCGAGGACAGCAGCAAGGACAAGAAGAAGGGCAAGAAGAAAGGCAAACACGTGGTTGTTACCTATGACCCGGACCGCGACACCACTACAGTGCAGAAGAAGCACAAACGCGGTGGCGGCTGGGAGTGGGAAGAATAGAGAAGCGAGAAAGTCAGGTGGCAAAGAAAGCGCAAAAACGGATCAAGCACGTTCCCCTGCGCACCTGCATCGGGTGCCGGACAGTCCTCTCAAAACGAGAATTGATCAGGATTGTCCACACCCCCCAGGGAGTCCTGGTGGACCCGACCGGAAAAGCAGCCGGCAGAGGAGCATACTTGCATAATATCCGTTCTTGCTGGGAGCAAGCGCTGAAGGGTCCGATCAATCATGCCTTACGCATCATCCTTAGCGAGGAAGACCGGAATAAGATTCGCGAATTTGTTTCCAGGCTTCCCGAGGACGATGCTGATCACTCAACAACCCTGGCGAGCCAGGATTCATGAGGCAAAGACCATGATCGGTTGATCCTTCACAAACTTGCTCAGCAGTACATAAGCCCACTGTTGTTTCAACAGGTTGAGGCGAAGAGGGGGAACATCTTTGGAGGTGTATGATGGGCGAGAAACGAATAGAGTTCCCGGTGCAAGTCACCGTACGTGATCTGGCGACCCGTTTGGATGCCAGTCCGATACAAGTAATCAAAATATTAATGTCCAATGGCGTAATGGCAGCCATCAACCAATCGGTTGATTTTGACACTGCTGCCGTGGTTGCCTCCGAACTTGGTTTTGAGGCTGTTCCTGAGAGTGTAAAAGAAGAACAGGCAGTCGAAGACCAGGGCGAGATCCCTTATTGGAAAAAAGTGATCCAGGACGAAGACCAGGCAAAACTGATCCGCCGTCCGGCAGTGGTTACCATCCTCGGTCACGTGGATCACGGCAAGACCACACTTTTAGATGCCATCCGGCACACCAGCGTGGCTCAGGGCGAAGCAGGCGGCATCACCCAGCACATCGGCGCTTACCAGGTGGATCATAAAGGTAGGCAGATCACTTTCCTGGATACTCCGGGACATGCCGCTTTTACCGCCATGCGCGCACGCGGTGCACAGGGTGCTGATATCGTTATCCTCGTGGTTGCAGCGGATGACGGCGTAATGCCCCAAACCCGTGAAGCCATTGCGCATGCCAAGGCAGCCCGCGTGCCCATCATCGTGGCACTCAACAAGATCGACAAACCCTCGGCCAATCCCGATTTCGTAAAACATCAACTGGCAGATAATGGACTGGTTCCGGATGAGTGGGATGGAAACACCCTGGTTGTCCCGGTGTCCGCCAAGCAGAAAAAAGGCCTGGAAGACCTGTTGGAAGCCATTCTGTTGGTCACAGACAGCCTGGAGATCCTGGCTAATCCCCACGGCAAGGTTATTGGCACCGTGATCGAATCCCAGGTGGATAAGGCCAAGGGCGTTATCGCCACACTGCTCGTGCAAAACGGCACCCTGCAAGCCGGGGATACCGTGCTGGCTGGAGATACCTATGGCAAGGTACGCGCCATGTTCGACTTCACCAGCAAAAAGATCCGCACTGCTGGTCCCTCCACCCCGGTACAGGTACTGGGTTTGTCCAGCGTCCCCCCTGCCGGCGAGATCTTCCACGTAGTTCCCAGCGAAAAAGAAGCGCGGGCCATCCTGGCTGAACAGGCTGCCCGCAAAGCCGAAGGCGCAGCAGCACCCGCACGGGCCACTCTCGAACAACTCTTCGAGAAGTTCCAGGCAGGTGAGGTACGTGAACTCCCGCTGATTCTGAAAGCCGACGTACAGGGATCGCTGGAACCCATCGTCAATTCGCTCAATGACCTCAGCAAGGGCGATATCAAGATCAATATCATCCACGCCGAGACCGGGAACATCAGCGAAAGCGATGTCATGCTGGCGGCTGCATCCAAAGCCATCATGCTCGGATTCAACGTCACCGCTGACCAGGCAGCCTTAAACCTGGCTGATCAGCAGGGCGTATCCATCCGCACCTATGAGATCATCTACCGCATGATCGAGGATATCGAAAAAGCGCTCAAAGGTATGCTGGAACCTGAGACCCGCGAAGTGCCGGTTGGTCAGGCACTGGTGAAAGCCGTGTTCAAGATCAACAAGGTTGGAACTATTGCCGGCTGCCGTGTGCTGCAGGGTGAGGTGCGGCGCAACACCCGCATTCGTTTAATGCGCAATGGCAGCAAGATTTTCGACGGCGAGATTTCTTCCCTCAAGCATGAGAAGGACGATGTCAAGGAAGTTCGCCAGGGATTTGAGTGCGGGATATCACTGAAAGGCTATAATGATATCAATGAGGGTGATATTCTTGAAAGCTACGTCATCGAAAAGACAGCTTGAGAATACGCTTTTTGAAAGGAAATAACCAATGCCCTCAGATTTAAGGCTTACCCGAATCGGCGACCGCATGCGTCAGGAACTTTCCCTCATGCTTGTGAGGGAGGAGATTCATGATCCGCGCCTGGCCGGCTTGATGGTCACCGAAGTAAAAGTTGACCGTGAATTATCGTATGCGGATATTTACGTATCCGCGCTTGAAGGCTCCGAACGCTCCAAGGAAGTTTTACCAGTTCTGGAAGGAGCGAGCGGGTTTATTCGAAAATTATTATCGGAACGGATCGAATTAAGGTCATTCCCGCGTTTGCGTTTCCATTGGGATATCACCCCGGAACGCGCCGAACGCATCGAACGTCTATTGGCTGAGATCCGGCAAGAGGAAAGCAAGGGAAAAAAGAAAGCATGATCGACAGTGATATTAAGGAATTGATCCACAATGCCAGGCGCATCGGGGTGGTCTCGCATGTACGCCCGGATGGTGATGCCATTGGGTCGGCGCTTGGGCTTGGTCTGGCTTTAGCCTATAAAGGCAAACAGGTCCAGGTCGTGCTGCGGGATGGTGTCTCGCGCACTTTCCGGCACTTGCCGGGCGCAGAATTGGTAAAGAAAGCTTTTACCGAAGAGTGTGACCTGTATATCTCTGTGGACGCATCTGATTTGCTGCGCACCGGAGGTGTGTTTGGCGATCGCCAACCGGATATTTGCATCGATCACCACATCACCAACACGTGTTTTGCGAAATTAAACCTGGTGGACGATAAGTCAGTTGCCACCTGTGAAGTTCTTGCCATCCACATCCCCGCATGGGGATTGGAAATAACCAGGGAGGTCGCCGATAATTTGCTTACCGGCATTGTCAGCGATTCCATTGGTTTCCGCACCACCAACACCACCTCCCGTTCGCTGCGTTGCGCGGCTGACCTGATGGATATCGGATCGGATATCAGCGAACTGCATAACAAAGCCCTCGTCAGCCGGTCGTTTGAAGCTGCCAATTACTGGGGCTATGCACTGGGGCGGTTGGAGCGTGAGGACAGGCTGGTGTGGACTGCACTGACCCTGGCTGATCGCCAAAGATCCGGCTATCAGTCCAACGACGATGCCGACCTGACCAACATTCTCTCCAGCTTCGAGGACAAAGATATCGCGGTGTTGTTCGTGGAACAAAGCGCTAACCAGACAAAAGTAAGCTGGCGCTCACGGCCGGGGGTGGATGTATCGAAGATCGCACTGGAGATGGGCGGCGGTGGTCATGCGGCTGCTGCAGGCGCTGACCTGACTGGAACATTTGACGAAATTAAATCACGCGTACTAAGCAAAACCAGGCAATACCTGGAAACAATCATTGATGAGCCACAAAACGGGGTTCAAGTAAACGGGAACGGAGCTAATAATGGAAAATGAATCTGATTTGAACATGAGCAATGCCATTTCCGGAGTCCTGGTGGTGGATAAACCAGTCGGCATGACCTCCCACGACGTGGTACAGGTCATTCGTCGCGGCACCAACATCCGCCGTGCCGGCCACACCGGAACGCTCGATCCGCGCGCCTCTGGCGTGCTGGTGGTCCTCATTGGTCCGGCTGTGCGCCTGAGCGAATACGTCTCAGCATCAGACAAGCGCTACCAGGCTGTCATCATGCTGGGCACCACCACAGACACTTATGATGCGGATGGAAAAACCACCTCCTCTGCACCTTGCGAAGTTACTGAAGAGCAATTCAACGAAGAATTGCAGAAATTCGTGGGGCAGATCGAACAGGTACCCCCGCCCTACTCAGCCGTGAAGGTCGGCGGACAGAAGGCCTACGACCGTGCCCGGGCTGGCGAGGAATTTGAACTTGAACCACGCATCATCAACGTTTACAGCCTGGAAGTATTAGAATGGGCACCGCCGGAAGTTGTGGTGGATGTTAATTGTTCGTCGGGTACCTACGTGCGCTCGCTGGCACACGACCTGGGCGAAAAACTTGGCTGCGGCGCCACCCTCACCGGATTGCGCCGGACCAAAAGCGGCCGGTTCTCCCTGCGCGATGCCGTTTCCCTGCGCAAGTTAAACGAAGCCTTCCAGGATGGCAATTGGTACCAGTACCTCATCCCGGCAGCCGAAGCCCTGTCCGATTGGCCCACTGTGGAACTGAACCACGAGCAGGTGGATGAAATGCGCCACGGACATCGCGTTCCGGCGGCTTCCAAAGAACAGTTGAAAGCCATTGGCGTCAGCGAACAGGGCGAACTTGTCGCCATCATGGAACTGGACGAGGAAACCATGGAATGGCAGCCCAGGAAGGTATTCTTCTCATAAGAGTTCCCCTTTACCATATGAGGGATAAATTCATCTAGAGGCGATCCAATAGAACAGCCTATGGACCTATTGCTACCACTGCATCAACGCAAACAACCGGCATCCTGGGTGGCCATCGGGGCGTTTGATGGTGTTCATCACGGTCACCAGGTGCTGTTTCGCCACCTGGTCGCTGGTGCGCACCAGGCTGGATTGCCGGCAGTGGTCATTACGTTTGAGCCACTGCCTGGTGTTTTCTTTAATCATCAGACCAATGGCTATGCCATCTCCTCGCTCGAAGACCGCTTGAATCTTATACGAGACCTGGGTGTGGACGACATAATTGTCCTGAATTTCACGCGCGAGTTCGCGGATATCGAAGCTGCGGTTTTCATGCGTGAAGTCAAGAATACACTGGGATTGCAGCAACTCGTAGCCGGTTTCAACTTCGCCCTGGGCAAAGATGCAGCCGGAACTGTAACTGAACTACAGCATCTCGGGGAGCAGCTTGGCTTCCTTGTGCATGTGGAATCCCCGGTGCGCGTGGAAGGAAAAGTGGTCTCTTCCAGCAATATCCGGAAATCCTTGCGCGAAGGCGATATCCGCAGTGCCAATGCCATGCTCGGACGGCGCTTCACCCTGGACGGTGAGGTGATCCACGGCGAACACCGCGGAGGCAAACTGGGCATCCCCACTGCCAACCTGTCTATTGCACGTGGCCGTTTACTGCCCGCCAATGGCGTGTATGTGACCCGCGCGCATGTTGGCGGCAAAACCTACGATGCTGTCACAAATGTTGGCGTACGCCCCACCTTTGATAACCCGCTGCCCGCTCCGCGCATCGAGCCTCATCTCCTGGACACACAGGAAGACTTTTACCAGCAGCAACTTTGCCTGGAGTTTCTCGATTACCTGCGACCGGAACAAAAATTCCCCGATTCACAAGCCCTGGTTGCGCAAATTCAGCAGGATATCGCGCGTGCAAGGGAGGTTTTTGCCCATGAGCCATGACCGCCAGGTATACCTGCTTGATCCACTGAAACTCCCCCCTGAAACCATCGCAGTCACCTTCGCCAAGACTTCCCGCTCCCCGCAATCCTTCCGCCAGATCGCCGCTGAACTAACAGAGGCGCGCAGTGCCGAATTCAATGAAAAATGGGTGGTCGGTTATGGACATTCCTCCGTGGCGGAACACGCCGTGCTGCACCTGGCCGTCGAGAACATTTCCCGCCTGGCAG
>DAONEZ010000028.1:0-4041 GCA_035403345.1 Anaerolineaceae bacterium | reverse complement strand
CGGTAGAATCGCTGCAATCCAACCGATTGGCTTCATATACAGAAAAATCTACCCGCTACCAGACCTGGGAGCCGGATGCCTTCTATATTCCTTCGGAATTTGCTCAAACTGATTTAGAGAAGAGATATGTTCAGGTCTGCCGGCAGTTATTCTCGATGTATCAAACCTGCATGGATAGGTCATTTGCATTCCTCGAGGATCACGAATCTCCTATTGCGAATGAGTCCAAAGCCCTACGTGAACGCCGGTTGCGGTCGCAAGCCGTGGACGCCTGCCGCTTCCTGCTGCCCGCTTCCGCGCTGGCCAACGTCGGCATGACCATCAACGCCCGCGCCCTGGAACACGCCATCGGCAAAATGCTCAGCCACCCGCTTGCGGAGGTGCAGCAGATCGGTATGGAGATTAAAACCGCCGCCACATCTTCTGTGCCGACATTGTTGAAATACGCGCAAGAAATCCCTTACCTGCAGAAGGTCAGTGCCTGCTTCGCATCACCTACCCTATCTCCGCAGTCGCCCGTGAGCGACTGGTGCGAACTGGTGCACTATGACCACGATGGGCTCGACAAGGTCCTGGCCGCCGCCCTCTACCGCGAACAGAAAAACGGCTATGCGCAATGCATGGAGTGGGTCCGCTCTCTTTCAAGCAGCGACCGCCAAAACTTGCTGCGCTCCCTGCTCGCTGATGTGGATGCCCACACCATCCCTGCCCGCGAGCTGGAGGCTTTGACCTTCACTTTCGATCTCACAATCGACCAGGGCGCTTATTACGAGGTGAAACGCCACCGCATGATGACCCAGACCCCGCAGCACCTCACCGCCAACCTGGGCTATGCCACCCCACGGCTGATCACGGACGCAGGGGTACAGCCTGAGTACGACAGTGCAATGCAGGCTGCCCGGGCATGCTACCATCAGTTAGCCCAGGTGCATCCGCAAGCCGCTGCCTACATCGTTCCCAACGGGTTCAACCGCCGGTTGCTGCTTACCCTGAACCTGCGCAGCGCCATGCACTTCATTCGCCTGCGCAGCGCGAGCAATGCCCATTTTTCCGTGCGCCGGGTAGCCCAGCGCATGGCCGAGCAACTCAGCACGGTTTTTCCTGAACTGGAGCCATTCCCGGGCAGGAATGTAACTGAAAGCGCTCTGACCGTGGAATGTAATTTCTTCTCGAGTACTTGTTCATGAAAGCAGAGGGACTATGATCGCTGATTACGAGATCCTGATCCGCCTGGGGCTGGCAGCCCTGCTGGGCATGGCAGTGGGATATGAACGCGAACGCCAGAACCAACCGGCGGGATTACGCACGCATGCCATCCTTGCCATCGGTTCCTGCCTGGCTATGACCATCTCGATCAACATATCCATGCAGTTTGGCGACCTGGGCACCAAGGGCGACCCCGCCCGCCTGGCAGCCCAGGTGATCCCCGGCATTGGTTTCCTCGGCGCAGGGGCAATCCTGCGGTTGGGGACCAACGTGAAAGGGCTCACCACGGCCACCTCGCTCTGGACCATCGCGATCGTTGGGTTGGCAGTAGGCGCAGGGCATTACTTCGCCGCTGCCGGAACCACTCTGGCGTTACTCTTCGTACTGGTACTGCTCAACGTACTTGAGAAAAAACTCATCCGCGTCTACGAGACCATCAACGTACAGGTAACCACTAAAGGGAACTCTGCCCTCGTGGAAGACCTATATTCCATCTTTAAACGCCTGAACAAGAAAGTCCTCTCAGTATCCATTGAATCGAAACCAATCGCGGATGAGACTACCGTGATCATGGTGGTGAAAACCATCGAAGATGACCCCATGATGGATATCCGGACTGAACTGGGTACGTTGAAAGGTTTGCTTCATTACAAACTGAATTGACACTGAAAACCAAAGACGGGGTGACAACCGGGAGCTGTTCAATCCAGAACCCGGTTTTTTTTTGTGATATCAACGATATTCATAATACCTCTTGACGAATTTCATTTCCGGTCTATAATGAGGGCAATTAAATAATAAAGGCCATGACGAGGACGAGTAAGTGTCATCCAGGCGCCGCAGAGAGCGGGAACAGGTGAAACCCCGCGCGCACCGTGACAGTGAATGGACCTCCGAGCTGCAAGGTGAACGCGCAAGCCAGTAACCGCCGCCGGACTGCCGCCGTTACCAGGGCAATGGATATAAGCAGGTCCTCTGCCGTATCCAAAACGAGTGAAGCTGGCAATTCCGATCTCCGGGCGCAATCTCCGGGGATTTTTTGTTACAGGAAGGCCGCTTAACCGGGGTGGCACCGCGGGCGCATCGTCCGTCCCCAATAGGGACGGGCGATTCTGTTTAATCCCCGTCCGGACATCAAACAACTTCAAAAAGGAGAATGAAAAATGGACGACACAACCAAATACATCCTGAACGAAACGGACATCCCGCGCACCTGGTACAACATCAATGCTGACAGCCCGGTCAAACCAGCCGCGGTGCTCAATCCCGTCACCATGGAACCAGTCACGCCTGATTTCCTGTCTGTGCTGTTTCCGATGGGGCTGATCGAACAGGAGGTCAGTACAGACCGCTATATTGACATCCCTGAGGAAGTGCGCGAAGCGTACAAGCTTTACCGCCCCACCCCGCTTATCCGCGCAAGGCGCCTGGAAAAAGCCCTGGGAACCCCCGCGCATATCTACTTCAAGAACGAATCGGTGTCGCCCTCCGGCAGCCACAAAACCAACTCCGCCGTGCCGCAGGCCTATTACAACAAGATCAGCGGGACCAGAGCCATGACCACCGAGACCGGTGCCGGACAGTGGGGTTCTGCCCTCTCCATGGCTTGCGGCATGTTCGGGTTGACCCTCGAAGTGTACATGGTGCGCGTTTCCTACGAACAAAAGCCCTACCGCCGCTACCTGATGGAGACCTATGGTGCACAGGTATTTTCCAGCCCGAGCAAACGCACGGATAGCGGACTCAAAGTGCTGGCGGAAGACCCGAACAGCCCCGGCACGCTGGGCATTGCCATTTCCGAAGCAGTGGAAGTAGCCGCCAAATCCGGTGGAAACAAGCACTATGGGCTTGGTTCAGTGCTGCATCACGTATTGTTGCATCAGACCATCATCGGAGAAGAAGCCCTCAAACAAATGGACATGGCAGGTGAATACCCGGATATTGTCATTGGCTGCGTGGGCGGCGGTTCCAACTTCTCAGGTATCGCCTTCCCCTTCCTGCGCAACAACCTGAAGGACGGTCAGCGCACCCGCCTGGTGGCGGTGGAACCCACTGCGACACCCTCGCTCACAAAGGGGCTGTACGCCTTTGATTACGGCGATTCAGCCTGTATGGCTCCCGTCGTAAAAATGCACACTTTAGGACACTCGTTCATGCCGCCCTCCATCCACGCCGGCGGGCTGCGCTACCACGGCATGGCTCCTACGCTTTCAGCGCTGTACGATGCCGGGTATATCGAAGCCAAAGCAGTCGGTCAACTCTCCGTGTTCGATGCCGCGGTGCAGTTCACCCGCGCAGAGGGCATCCTGCCCGCCCCTGAATCCGCGCATGCCATCCGCGCAGCCATTGACGAAGCCCTGGAATGCAAACGCACCGGTGAGAAGAAGGTGATCCTGTTCAACCTGTCCGGGCACGGGCATTTTGACCTGACCTCCTATCAACGCTACCACGAAGGCAAGCTGGAGGATTACGAATATCCGACTGAAGCCATTGAGCACGTGCGCGAACACATTCCGGCTATCCCGGAAAACGCCTTGCTGCGTTAACCAGGCATAGATAAAGCCCGTTTAATTCCAACCGCACTTACCTCACTGTCATTCCTGGCGATTCAATCCGGCATCATCATACGATGCCGGATTGTTTACCTAATTGAAATGACACCTGAACCCGGAAAAAGGATTTCCGGGAGAGTTATGTGCGAAATGGCTCATTTTCAGCTATCATAATAATGATGGCTGCTCGCACGATCGTTTACGTTCCGCAATCCGCCGCTTCAGCGCCTGCCGCGTTGGATCGTTTCCTGCCCGTTTATGCCCCGGGTATGCTCCGCAGTTG
>DAONEZ010000027.1:0-11834 GCA_035403345.1 Anaerolineaceae bacterium | reverse complement strand
AGCATCTCGAAGACATCGCCGATAGCGAACTGAATCTGGGCGCTGGTCTGCTCGGCCTCGTTCACCGGCACCTGCACGCCGAAGAAGGCCTTGCCCCCCACCGTGGCCTCGATCATGTCAAAGGCGCTCAAAATGTCGCTCGCCTTTGCCCCGCTGGCGCCGATGCCCACGTCCAGGTTCGCAGCTCCGGTGGACCCGGTCGCAAAATAGGCATACACGCGCGTAATTGCCAGCCGCACGCCTTCCGGGTTCAGGATCTGCCCCATCCCGGCATTCGCAGCAGAGGCCACGCCGGTGATGTCAACCGTCAAAAACCCCTTGCCTTCGCTTGATAACGCTACAGTCATTTCTTACTCGTCTTTCTGGCAGGCTTCGCTGCCATAACAGGTTTTTCTTTCGCCACGTCCTCCAGCTCGCGCTCGATCCATCCCTCCGCTTCAAGCATCCCCATCACTTCCGGGCTGTAGAGGGTCTCAGGAATGTGCTCTCCCTCTCGGAAGACCATTCCCCGGCGGCTGAAAGTCCGTTTCGCCTTCACCGCTACACCAGGTAGTAGATCTTCACTTCGCTGCCGTTCAGCGCAGTGTCAAGATCAAATGAGTTGGTTGCCAGGTCAGTGGAAGACACCACGATCGTCGGAGCCGTGGCTTCCTTGGTCTGGTTGTGAGAGGCAAACAACACCTGCGCGGTGGTGGAGAGCTTGTCCGGCAGCCCGATCACTTCCGAGGTGCCGATTTTGATCGTGTCTTCCGTTCCTGCTCCGGCGTCTCTCACCCATCCAGCGCCCGTGATCGAGGTCACGGTCTTGAACGCCTTCACGGTGGTCTTGGTGGAGTTGGCGGTCGGCGCAATAGTTTCGCTCAGCGCGTTCCCGGCGATATCCGTGCCCACGATCGTCAGGGTGCCCATTGTGTCGTTCACCCCGCCCACCTGGGTCACAGTGATCAACAGCTTGCGCGCCACGGCCGCTTCCGGCATGGTCCCGACCGCCAGCGTGTACGCGCCCACTTTCATGTTCACGCTCACCACAAAGCGGTCATCGTCGCTCACTGCCAGGTTGCCCGGGCTGTAGCACACCACGTGCATCGCATCGTTCAAAACGACCTTTGCATCCGTCTGTGCCTTGCGCGGTCCCCAGTTTGTATTCAGAGGAAATAAACCCATGAAAATCTCCTTACTCAGCCCGAATTCATTTGCGCTTTAAGCAAATGAATTCGGCTATAAATGTGATTTGAAACCCTGGGCATTCCGCTGCGCGGTTTTTCAGAGGCTCGTTTTTTGAGCCGCTGAATGCGCAGGTGAATGAGCAGGGTTTCCGCATGTTCACTCTTAGGCAGTCAACGCTGCGAACGGATACCGGGTGGCCGCGGTCTGGTTCATGCGGTTGATCGGGTTCGGCAACGCGAATCCCAGGCGCATCACAGCCCGCAGGGCAACCATGTCCTGCTGTGCCAGGTTGTACACGATGGTTCCAGCGTTGTCCTGGATCACCGCCTGGTCCAGCACCTTGTAGGTGATGTCCTGGCGCATGGCGTAGATCAACTGGCTCCAGTCGCCAGAGAACATCAAAGCGGTTGCAGCCACGATGGACCCGTCCGCCGGGAAGTAGATCGGAGCGCCGTCCAGCTCGTAGCGCGTTACATCCTGCATGCTGGTCTTGAAGATGGGATTGCCGTTGATGTCGCGTGTGTTGCGCAGAATGCCCTTCATCGAGGGGTGGGCCAGGTTTCCATTCACCGCGAAGCCGTCGGCTTCCACAGCCATGTAGATGCCGTCCACTCCCGCGGCGGTCTCGCCCAGGATGGCTTCATACGCATCAGCGTAGGCAGCCAGGCTCAAAGCCTGACCGGCGGCGGTGGCGCCAGCGAAGATTCCAGCCGCGCCCAGGTTGGTGGTCCAGCTTGCCGGGATGTTGGTCCCGAACAGCACAGCCTGTGCGATCGCCAGCTGGAAGGCGTTCACCAGCTCGGGCTGCACCTGGCCCCACACGTCGTAATCGGCGTCGTCCAGCACAGCCTGCGGAATGGGCACGATCACGGCCAGTTCCTCGGCGTCGATGTACTTGTTTTCCCAGTTCACCTCACTGGTCTGCTTCAGGCCGTGATCCCCCGCCACAAAATAGGCGGTGGCCAGCGAGCTCATCACCGGCAGGCGGGTCTGATTGCGTGCCATGTTCGGCAGCCTGCGTGCCAGGCTCATCAAGGGGTTACCCCCAGCCACCTGGTTCAAAATTGCGTTCGAAACTTCCTCGGGGATCAATGCCGCAGCATCAGTCCTGGAAATAATATTGTTGTAAGGCATGTCTTAGATCCTTTCCTTATTTGCGAGTGAAACGAGCATCCCGCACCTGGACGCAGCTTTTGCGTCCCGGGGCGTCCTGCGAACTCACAAAGTGAGTGAGCAAGGATTTCCGCCCGTAACAACTCATCATCTATCGCCCTGCCGCCCTGCGTATGGCATCATTCATCGAGGGCTTCAGCTTATTGGCGTCATCACCGGTGCCATTCCCGGCGGTAGCGTTCGCGCTTCCCGGCTTCTTGAACAACTCCGGAGCTGCGCGCTTGATCCCCTCCCAATCCGGGGATCCATCCTTCTTGAACAGGTCATCCGCCTGCGCGATCAAAAACGCCGCCTTGGCGTTACTGCAGCCGATCTCCGGCCGGATCGCCTCTTCCGCAAAAGTCGCCCGTCTCTCAGCCATCTCCAGCTGAGCACCGATCTGCGTCAATTGCTTCTGCAGCTCAGACCCATCCTGAGCCTGCTTGGTCGCCTCTTTCAACAACTTCGAAAGATCATCCCGTTCCTTTCGCGCCGCAGCGACCGAATTCCGCAGCCCCGTGGTGTGGCCCTCATACAGCGCCTTCACCTCCGGGGTCTGTCCTTCCAGGAACGCCTCGAAGCTCTCGAATTGTTCCTTTCCTCCCTCCTGTGATTCTCCCGCAGGCGGAGGAGTTACTTGCGCATTGGTTGCATTTCCTTCAGGCATCTCGCCTTTTCCCTTCTGGAATATCTCATTCCAAATAGATCTTCAAATGGTTTCGTAGGGGCGAATGGCATTCGCCCGTTTTCCTAATCAACGCCTTGAAGCGACGTTGTTCGCACGTCGCGTAGATCCAGGGAGTTCACGAAGTGAACGAACCTGGACTTCCGCATTAATCCACACCTAATAATTCTTTCACCGTCGCCACCCTGGGTTCCGCGCCCCACACCGGGTCAAAACTCTTCACCGCCAGTTTGCTCAGGTCAAAATACCCTTCCTGCCACAACTGGTACTTCTCCCTCCCCATCCTGGCCATCTGCTCTTCCGGGCTCAACTTCTCAAAGTATTCCCTCCCCGTCTGCCATTTCGGACCCTCGGTTCCGGCTACGATCGGCACCACCTGGCATTTCCCGCGCGGGTGGTCCATCATATCTTCGCGGTTCTCGTATTTCTCGCCGTCCAGCATCAGGCAGCCCATGCACGCCGTTGCCTTCTTCACCAGGCGTTTGTACCCGCTCACCACGTTCGATTTCCTGTATTGCTCGATCGTGCCCATGCGGTACGCCCGGTTTATTTCCGTTTGCGCGATCAGCAGCGCCTTGTCCAGCCCGGCGCCCATTCCCTTTGCCATTTCTTTAGCAATGTCGTTCAACCCCAATCCTTTGGCGATCCCGTTCATCAGCGCGTTCATCAGCCCGTCGATCGCCTGTGGGTAGGCCTGCTTCAGCAGGTCATACAGCGGAGCGCTCTTCGACAGCATCCCCGCCATGGCTTCAATGGCGTCCTTGTTCAGCACCGGAAACCATGGCGCGACCGCCGTCGTATAACTCGCCCGGATCGCCGCCGTCCCTGCCTCTGCGCCCAGCTCCCCAAATGCTGCCTTGTTCGCCTCCACTGTGCTCACCAGGTAGCCCTGGTTGTAATTCCTGATCTCTTTCTCGATCAAACGGTCCAGTTCCCTGAACCGCTCTTCCTTCCGCAGGATCTGCAGCGTAATGTCCTCACCCGCCGCCTTCTTCGCCAGCGCCAGCCCTTCCAGTGCCTGTAGCTCCGCCTGGATGTTCCGCTCAATTTCCAGCCAGCGCCTGCCCATATCCTCCATCACCCAAAGCTCTCTCCGCTCCAGTTCGGACCTGTAAGCGTTTAGAACTTTCACCACATCCGGATCTTGCTGGATCATGCGGAACCTTCACTATTTCCAGGTGAGGGGTTCTGGGTTGAACTTGTAGGGGCGAACGGCTGTTCGCCCGCTCGAGGTTCAGGATTCCCATTCCCCAAATTCCTTGCATTTTCCTCCGCTCTCACCTTATCCAGCACTTCCTTTGCCAGGCTGCTCTCGCGTTTACGCACGTCTTCCATATCCTTGCGCATCTGCAGGATCTCACCCTTGCCCCAGCCTTTACGCCGCAGCACCGTCTCCAGCGGGATCCCTGCCTGCACCTGGTACTGCGTGCTCTGCGCGTCCGTGATCGGCTGATCGCTCTGCGCTGGTGCCCACACCGGGATCAACTCGTTCTCATCCACCTGCTCGCCCTCCAGCTTCAACAGGAAGGCTGCCAGCTCCTGCCAGGTCACCCCAAAGGCTTCCTGCTTTTGTTCCACCTTCTTAACCAGCGGAGCTTCCATCGCCATCAGCGCGTCCCCGCTGATCGAAGCCCCGGCGTTCGCCAGGTAATGTTTCGGCGTCCGGCTGATCACCGCCACCGTGTTCGCCAGCTTGTCCATGCTGTCGATGTAATTCCCCAGGCTCGTTTCCCCGAACTCACCCACGCTGGTTTGCTGCCCCATCCCGTCACCGGCTGGCACCTCCCAGATATTGTTCGGACCATTTTTCAGGCTGCCTGTATCCGCGTTGCTGATCACCCAGCGCTGTTTGAATGCGCCGTACTCCGCCGCCACCATCATGTCTGCGTGCAGCTTGTTGATCGCGTCCTGCAGCGTGATGATGTTTCCCAGGTCACCCTCGGTCTTGAATTGGAAAACCGGGATCTCCTTGAACGGGTTTTCAACCGCGTCCTTTTCTTCCTGGAATGCCTTATAAGAGCTCGGCGTCCCCTTGCTCTTGGCGATGTAATATTCCAGCCTGTCCGGGTAATACAGCGTCATGTGGGTCAGCTCATCCGCCCCCACCCACCACTTCGCCGCGAATTCTTTCTTCTTCGGCTTATCCGCAAAATAGAACAGGTGGCACAGCCGCGGATCATTGTGGTAGATCTCCAGCCCCTCTTCATCCTTCCAGGCAATGATGTACCCTTCGCCGCTTATCAGCGCGTCCCGGTGCACCTGGTACGCATCCAGGGCCAGGTGATACCGGCTCCACAGGTCATCCAGTTGCTCGTTCACGTCCTCTTCAGCCGGATCGAACCCCTTCAGCACCAGCCGGTCAAGCGTCGCGTTGATCACCACCGAGCACCAGTTCTGGTTGAACCGCGCCGTCAGCGTATTGAAAGCCTCTCGCAAACGCTCCGTCGAATACACCAGCTCCTGGGTGCCCTCGGCATACTGGAACAACTTGTTGTAAGTTGCCAGCTTCCCGTCCAGCGCCTTATATGCCCGTTCCAGATCAATCATCATTCAGCCTTTTAGTAATTTGCTCTTTTCGTCTTTTTCGCCAAGTTTTGTGCTTTTCGTGTTTATGCTCTTATGCCTTTTCCAAAATCCGTGTAATCCGTGAAATCCGTGGACAAGCTCTTGAATGCTCTTTCTAATTCCACTAATTCGCGGAAATTCGCGGATAGCTCTACCCTGCATAGCATTTCGCGCTCCGCTTCGGCCTGCCAGCCAGTTCCGCGATCATCTGCATCCCGCCCGAAAAGGTATCCACAATGTCATCGTGCTTTCCGTTCGGGAATGCCACCATCTGTCGGATCGCCTGCAGGTTCCACGTCCCTCTCACCAGCTTCAAGTGCCCTTCCCTTGCCCGCATCTGCAGCGGTCTGGCCCGCGTCACCTTGTCGCCATCCGGCTTCACCCGCCGGATCGCCACCATCGCCAATTCCGGGTCCCGGCTGAATTCCTGGAACACCCGGCTCTGGAACGCCACATCTTCCACGCCCCACACCACCCGCCGGTTCTTCTCAGCCAGCATCGCCGTCTTCACCTGCTTCATGAATTCGTCCAGGTCTCTCACCTGGATCAGGTCACGGCCTACCAGATCGGTCTCATTCATCGTCACGGCCAGCACCGCGTTCAAGTCGCTCCGTTGGCTCTCTCCCAGCGCCAGGTCCATGTATGCGCACCAGGTTGCCTCTTCCGGCGCGTGCTCCACCACTTTGATATTCCCCTCGTCAAAGAACCCGCCGCTCTGCGGTCTTGGCAGCTGCTGATCCAGGGAGGCGAACTCCAGCTCATCCGTGTTCGCCCGCTTCCTTGCCAGGTCTTCCGCGCTGAACTTTTCAGGCCACAGCGCTTCCCCCGGCTTCCGCTCCAACTGATCCGCATATGGGATATACAGTCCCCTTAACAGGTTTTCCTTGAACTGTTCCTCGTTGGTCGGATAATCGATTTCGTCGTAGGCCAGCGCGGGCAGGTTCACCACCGTCCACTGATCCGCCAGAGGATCTTCGACCATCAGCTTCAACAACTGGCCTGCCAGGTCATCCGGGTGCCAGCGCGTGTGCATGATCACGATCGCCCCGCCGTCTTCCAGCCGTTGGTAGGCCACTGAGCGGTACCAGTCCATCACCTTGCGCCGGTAACTTTCGCTCTCCGCATCCTCCCGGCTCTTGAACGGATCATCGATCACCATCAGGTTCGCGCCCTTGCCGGTGATGCCGCCGCCAATGCCAGCCGCAACAACACCACCCCGGTGAGGTTCGCCCAGGTCCCAGGCTGCCTTGCTTGCGCTGTCTTCCGAGAGCAATACCGGCGTCTCAATGGCGCTCTTCCCGCCGAATATCGAGGAGTACCGCTCGTTAAGCACATAATTACGGATCGCCCTGGAATCATCCTGGGCCAGATCCGCGCCGTAACTGGTCACGATCACCCGCGCGTCCGGGTTCTTACCCAGCACCCACGCCGGGAACAGGCGCGCAGCTTCTTCAGTCTTCCCTGACCTCGGCGGCTCCAGGATGATCAGTCTCCCGATCCCTTCGGACCCGCGCGTGCGGATATACAGCTCCACCTTCTCCAGGTATTCCCCCACCAGCAGGTGATGCCTGGCGGGCTTGTACCACGGCGCTAAATATGTCGCAAAAGGCATAAACCGCCGCCGCGCCAATTCCCGCGCCGCCCGCTCTGCCTTCGCCATATCAGGTGTAATTTCCGTTATCCGCTTCGCCATGTTTTCTGTTTTTCCTGCAAAAGGTTTGTACTTTTTGCCTTTCTTTTGTTCCTTTAGTGTTTTTGGTGGTTTATATGCCTTTTTTATCCGTGTAATTCGTGTAATCCGTGGAAGAGCTCTTGAATGCTCTTTCTAATTTCACTAATTCGCACTAATTCGCGGACAGGTTTGATCCACGTTTGGCGATCTTTTCCAGTTCTTCCTCGCTCAGCTCGCTCAGGTCATCCACCTTGTCCCGTCGCAGGTCGATCTTCGCGTGCGGGATGTAATCGCCCAGCACCTCCAGCGCCAGCTTCCTGTCCGGGTTGCTCCTGTGGTCTGCCCGGCTTGCGCTCTCAGCCAGCGCCTCGTAAATATCCCGCCGGTGCTTCAACAGCGGAGCGCTCTGCAGGAGCGAGATCATCTCATCGATCGCCTCGTTCTTCTTGCGCCAGGTAGTGATCACCCGGTCAGAGGTCAACCCCAGCACCTCGCGCGCCAGCTCATCCTGGTTCTTAGGCCAGCGGTACTTCCGCGGGCTGCTTGCCCAGGCGATGTATGCCGCCACCCGCCACGGCCAGCCATGCCGCGCGATTTCCTCGTAGTCCTCGCGCCAGGTCACCAGCGGGTATTCGTTTTCGCCCTTCTTCACCACTTCCCCAAACCGAACTTCGAGAGCCTGTTGGGCCAGTGCAGACCTGCGTGCCGCTTCTTCCGGGGTAACGCTCTCAGCCAGCCCCTCAACCTCATCAATCACCAGGTTGAGCGCCAGCTGTTCAAAATATTCACCCCGTAACTTACCTTCTTCAAGCATTGATCAAGATCACTTTCCCGCCTTCACGCGCGTGTTCACCTTGGTGAAGTTCTCCCGCACGAACCGGTCATGTTCCTCGTTCGACCGTTCCACTTCCTTCAACTGGGTGCATATCGCGCTGTTCAGGTTGCCTATGGCGTCGATCACCGCCTTGTTACGTATCTCGAACGCCGAATCTCGCTTATCCAGGGCATCCATGAACGCCCGTTGTGCTTCGCTGTTCTTTTTGGCCATCTCCAGGGAGTACCAGATGAATACCCCTACCAATGGCACCTGGATCAGCAATGTCAGCCATGAAGGTGCCGAGCTGCCATCCATCTTTACCCTGCGGCGATATCGTTAGATTTCCCGATCACCGGCAGACCCTTCACAATGGAATAGGTCAGCTTGGACCCGAATAGCATCACCAGGTAACTGAGAATATAGGACCCGACTACAGCGATTTGACCCATGGCCGAATCAAGGGGCACAGGATCAAACTCCGGCTTGATCAGGCGCACGATCAATAACGCCAGCACGCCTGCCAGGTTGAACCCAGCCACCCACTTGTCCGCCGTGCCGTCCTTCACAACGCCAGCGAACTTCAGCACGTTCACGATCAGACTCACCAGCGCAGCGAACCCCAACAGGGCTCCAACCTCGATCAAAATGTTTTCGAACATAGTCTTTTCCTTTCCTGTAGGGGCGGGTTCATAACCTGCCAGCTTTCGTAATTTCTATGCATCCCTGTTCTTGGTTTTCCTCAAAATGCTCTTCTTTGCGCCTTAGCGTCTTTGCGAGAAAAGAACTTTTGCGCCTTAGCGCGAGACGCTTTTGCCTTAAATCAAAAAAACGCCCTCACAGACGCTTTGCCTGTGAAGGGCGCTCGACTCCTTCTTTGGTCAGAACTTCATCTGACCTGCACCTCTATTATAGCACAAATAAAGAATAATTTATTACCTGGTATACATTTATTCCCACATTATAAACAAAATATTAGATCTTATAAGCCTCCTCATATTCACTCAAATTTCTATCCCCTTCGTACAGCCATCCATACTGTCCATTAGAGAGACATACTCTCTGAAATTTTTCTCTAATTACCTCAAATACAATTACACCCAAATGTCTCGCTTTATAATTCGATTCAAGATGATCGAATAAATTTCCTGCGATGACGATTTTCTTCCCTTCAATGATGATCCATTTTTCTTCCATTGTTTGGCTCCAATTTGTGTTTGCCTGTTAATTTTGTGTATTTTGTGGTTGATACGTACTTAATCTTTATTGTATCAGTCCCAGCCTTCTCAGCAGCTCCGCATGCTCCATCTCCGCCGCCTCCCTGGCCTCCTCGATCGCCGGATCAGTGATCCCCTCATAATACGCCCTTTTCCTCCGCAGCTCCTCCCGGATATACTCCTCAGCGAACAGCGGGAACCGTTCCCGCATCCTTTTTTCCATCCTGTTCACCCTGATCCGCGCCAATATTTCAGGATCACGACTCTTCACCGGCGCAGTCAGCGCCCGAATCGTATGGCTGTACCCGGTGCTCCCGTTCTTCTTCCTGCGCAGCTCCAGGTACAGATCCTCAATCTCCTTCGGGCACTGCCTGCATCCTTCCATGGTCACCGCCATGAACACCTCGGCCAACACCCTTTCCTCCCCATCCGGCGGGTTCGTGTATGGGCTGTACCATTCCAGCCTGTGTAAAAATCCAAATATCTTCGCCATATTTTTGGTATCTCAAAAAATTTAGTGTTTTTCGTTTAATTTCGTGGTAGTTCGTGTTTTGTTCTTTTCGGTGTTATCTGTGGACGAGCTCTTTCCGTAATGCGACATCAGCCTCTCAAACGCCGCCTGCCCGATCGCCCAGGTGCGCATCTCCCCGCAAATATCGCAGCGGATATCCATCACGCTCCCCTCCACCACCGCCATCACGTCCACCTGTTCGCTGGACCCGCCCGCGATCGCATGCCGGTATAACAGCAATTGCTCCACCCCCCTCCCGTTCCGTCTCACCACCCCCAGGGCATGCCCTTTGCCGCAGCGCCAGATCTTCAATTCATCCATGCCGCCTCCTCAGACATATTTCTTGGCAGACTCATCATATTTCGCGTCCCACTCCGCCGCCGGGATCCCCACCACAATGAACCTCTCCGGCACCCACGTTGCCACCTGTAGGGGCAGGTCCGTGACCTGCCCGTCTTTCACCGTTCGGTAACAATCCGGCGCATTCGCAGGCAGCTTGTTCGCCCACACCATCGTCGGCCAGCGCTTCATCTGCTCCAGGTACAACTGCGCCGCCAGCTCGATCGCCAGGCTCATCGTCTCCCCCTTCGCGATCCACCACATCACCCCATATCTGACAGGTACTATTCTTTTCACCCCTCTCCCATCTATGGGAGAGGGGCAGGGGGTGAGGGCATCATCAGCAGTGTGCGCATTCGCGAGAAACTGGTTTACCCTTTCAAAATCCACCACCTCCCGCGCATTCCACACCGCATAAACGTGGTGCATCTTCAGCTCTTTGTCATACACGGGATACACCCCCAGTGATTCCTTCCCCTCTGCTGGCACCAATTCCATAATCGCATCCCGGCTGATAGGCGCGTTGAAATCCACCGCGTGCAGCGTCCGCAGCCCGAACTCATTCAGCGTATTCTCCACAATATTCAAACTCATTGGGTAATCTCCAATCGGAGATCAATTGCTCGTAGGGGCGTACGGCCGTACGCCCTATTCTTCTTCTCAACCTGATACCCTACCACAACCAGGTCTTTCAAATACCACCATCCAAAATACCCTCCCGCCCAGTTCACCCGCGCCAGGCGTATATCTGGATCAATCTCCACCACCACTCCTGTACCCAGCCGCTTCACGCATGGGCAGCACACTCTGTCTCCGGTATGGAACTCCTCCCTTGGCAGCATATCCGAGATCTTCATGCATTCCAATCCGCTTCCCTCGTTACCGCCATATCCCATATTTCGTTTCATCCCTTCGATGTAGGTCATTGTTCCTCCCCCATCGTGCAGTTAGGTTCCCCTGGTGCCTCTTTGTCTACTTCGTCTTTCAATCCCTCGATCAGCGCCAGATGGCGTCTGGCAAATTGGCACGCAACGCAAGAACACTCCGTGTCCGTTGTTGGTTCTTGGGGGAAGCCCAGATCCTTCACCAGCTGGTTGGCATTTTCAAGTAACCGCAGGCTCAGCGCATTAAGGCGTTCAATCGTTTTCCTCAGTTCTGCAAATTTTGCATGATGAAAATATTTGACATTATCTAAATCCTCAATTGGTTCTGTACACCAAGTGATCTCGCCGCCGATATCTTGAAGGTAGATTTCCTTCGGGTATTCGCTCATTTCTCCTCCAGCGTTTCGATACCATAAACCTCGCATAATATTGCGTCTGCAAGCAATTTTGTGTCTGGATTATCCACAAGCAAAAGATAGAATTCATCCGTAACTAATTTCAGGCGGTCAATCTCGGATTGGAGTTTTGTCATTTTCGCTGTTGCCATTTCTTGAAACTTTGCGTTGTCATCAATAATACGGCTTAGTTCGTCTTTATAATAATCAGGATTAGTATTTTCAATAGATTGACATTTTTTAATATCCGTTAAAACATCCTGTGTCATTGAAACATCAGAAACGTTACAGTTGCGTGACACAATATATTTGGCGAAGTCCTCGCCACAAATATCACAGACGTATAACTCTGCCTCGTGTGTACAGGGTGTTTCTGCCTCACAATTAGGACAGAATTCTTTGCGGATTTCGGTATTAGCATTTTTGTCAGTCA
>DAONEZ010000026.1:0-11877 GCA_035403345.1 Anaerolineaceae bacterium | reverse complement strand
CGGCCTTGATCGCGCTTGATGCAAGCCTGACACTGGTGTCTGCCAACCACTCACGAGTGGTTAAATTGGCAAATTTTTACACGGGCGTCCGGCGTACTGTCATGCAGCCGGATGAGATCCTCTCTGAGATCGCATTCCCGGTGAGCAGGAATAGCCGTTCTGTTTTCTACAAACTTGCGCTGCGTAATGCACAGGCGATTTCTTTGATCAATGTGGCGGTTTGGCTTGAAACGGATGCAGGGGTTATCCGCGCCATTCGTATTGCTGCCGGAGCGGTCGCTCCCACCATCGTGCGCCTGGCTTCACTGGAAAGCTATTTCTACGGTAAACCAATTTCTGAGATCCTCAATAAGCAAGATTGGCCTGAAATTCCTGAAATCCGACCCATTTCCGATATTCGCTCATCGCTTGAATACCGCCGCGAGATGGTGAAAGAAGCGGTGGCGCAGAGTCTTGAAAAGATAGATCAAGGCACTCAGACCTTTTCCAGTAACCCCTCAACACTGGAGGGAAAGGATCCGCAATGTGCATCGATCGGTGAGCAGGATGCAGTGGTTATTGATGAGAGTCATCCAATTCGAACAACGATCAACGGAAAAGTATTCACCTTTGCTAAAGGTTATAAGAAGTCTCTACTGCATCTCTTGCGGGACGATGCTGGTATGACAGGTACCAAGGAAGGCTGCGGGGAAGGGGAATGTGGTGCCTGCACGGTTTACCTGGATGGGAAGGCCGTGATGGCCTGCCTCGTACCGGCTCCGCGTGCGCACCTGGCACAAATCACTACCATTGAAGGATTATCAAATGGTGAAGAACTTCACCCGGTACAGGCGGCTTTCATCGAAGAAGGTGCTGTACAATGCGGATATTGCACACCCGGATTCGTAATGTCGGCTGCGAAGTTACTGGAATCCAATCCGCACCCTTCCGCTGATGAGATCAAACAAGGCATCACTGGTAATCTTTGCCGCTGTACAGGCTACTATAAGATCGTAAAAGCCATTGAAATAGCCGCTGATGTACATTAGGAATTGCAGGCAGGTAAAACCATGAGCGCAATCGGGAAAAACCAAATTAGAGTAGATGCGACTGCCAAGGTGACCGGTCAAGCTTTGTATCCAGGGGACTTTGCCCTGGCAGATAGCCTGGTCATGAAGGTGTTATTTGCCCGAAAAGTACATGCCCGTGTGAGGTCGATCCAGTTTGATGATGCGATGAAAGTACCGGGCGTGGTCATGATCCTGACAGCGGCAGATGTTCCCAATAACGAATACGGATTAGGTGTTCCTGACCAACCGGTTTTATGCGGACCAGGCTCCACAAAGGCATATGGTGACCGGGTAAGGTTTTATGGTGACCAGGTCGCCCTGGTGATTGCAGAGGATGAGGAATCGGCCGTAACAGCCAGGGATTTGATCAAGGTAGAGTATGAGGACTTGCCGGTGGTCACGGACGTGATAGATGCCATGCAGCCGGATGCGCCGGTGTTACATCCCGACCGTGGTGACAGCAATGTGTTTTGCCGCTTCCACATCCGCAAGGGGGATGTAGATGCCGCTTTCTCATCCGCTGATGTGGTTCTGACTGCGGATTACACCACTCCAGTCCAGGAACATGCTTATCTCCAACCAGAAGCTGGTGTTGCATACTTAGATGAAGAGAAGCGTATAACAGTAGTGGTTGGCGGTCAATGGACGCATGAAGACCAGGAGCAGATTGCGCATGCCTTGAAGCTGCCGCTCGAGCAGATCCGGGTGATCTACCCGGCTATCGGCGGTGCCTTTGGCGGTAGAGAAGACATGTCTGTTCAGATCATCCTGGCGCTGGCAGTGATGAAACTGAAGGAAAAAGGGATCGATCGACCTGTCAAAGTAGTGTGGAATCGCGAAGAATCCATCATCGGTCACCACAAACGCCATGAATATCGCATGAAAACCACCTGGGCGGCGACCAGGGAAGGCAAGATCATCGCAGTCAAAGCCGACCTGGTTGCAGACGGTGGAGCCTACGTTTATACCTCACCCAAGGTGCTTGGGAATGCCACATTAATGTGCACCGGTCCATATGAAATACCCAATGTGTGGGTTGATTCATGTGCTGTTTACACCAATAACCTTCCTGCAGGTGCATTCCGCGGGTTCGGCGGTCCGCAAGGCGCATTCCTGGCTGAATGTCAGATGAACAAGCTGGCGGAATTATTAGATATCGATCCGGTTGAGATCCGCAGGCGTAACCTACTGACAGATGGAAAACTGTTATCGGTCGGAACGCCGCTGCCGGAAGGAGTTTCGATCACCCAGGTGGTCAATATCTGTGCTGAGCAGGCTGGTTGGACTGAGGACAAACCATCGCTGAAATCAGATCGGCCTTACCTGAAAAGGGGACGCGGGTTTGGCTGTTCCTTCAAGAATATTGGTTTTTCATATGGCTATAAAGAGAATTGCTGGGCGACGATCGAATTACAGGGGGGAAAGGAAATTGAGAAAGCAATCCTGCGCCATTCCGGCGCAGAAGTTGGGCAGGGAGCACATACTGTTTTTATTCAAATGGCTGCTGAAGCCCTTGGCTTGCCGGTTGAAAAGGTATCCCTTGTGGCGTCTGACACTGCTCAAACGTTGAACGCAGGCAGCGTCAGCGCCTCCAGGATGACGTTTATGGCAGGAAACGCCATCATTGGGGCTGCAAAAGAGGCCCTCGAAAAATGGAAGAACGAGGAACGCCCTGCGCTTGCCGAATTCCGCTATTGGGCACCTGAAACCTCGGCTTATGACCCGGTAACAGGGTATTGCACGCCTAACGTAGCTTACGGATATGTGGCAGAGGTTGTGGAATGTGAAGTGGACACCCGAACAGGTAAGATTGAGATCCTTTCAGTCACCTGCGCAGATGACGTAGGAAAAGCCATTAATCCAGTCCAGGTGGAAGGTCAAATCGAAGGGGCAGTGGTTCAGGCGATGGGTTACTCCATCCACGAGAATTTCATTCAAAAGAACGGCGTTCCACTCACTGACAAGTTCTCCACTTACCTGATTCCATCTGTACTGGACATCCCTCGTGAAATTAACTCCATCATACTCGAGTATCCTGAGCCGCGCGGTCCATTCGGGGTTAGAGGTATGGGTGAGATGCCATACCTGCCGTTCGCGCCCGCCCTCGTTGCCGCGGTTCATGATGCCACCGGGATCTGGTTCGATGATTTTCCATTAACACCGGAAAAGGTCTTTTTTGGGGTAAAGAACGCCAAATGAGCAATTTACGAATAGGAGCCTTGGTCCTGGCTGCGGGAGAATCGCGCAGAATGGGGTATCCCAAGCCTCTGTTGATGCTGCAGGGCGAGAATTTTATAAATACGATCCTGCGCACTGTTGAGAAATGCCGCCTGGAACCTGTCATTGTGGTGACAGGTTTTCGCGCAGATGAAGTCGAACAAAGCATCAAACCAGTGAAGGGGTTGAAAATCATACGCAACGAATGCTGGATGGAAGGGCAAGGTACCAGCATTGCAGCCGGAATTGCAGCTTTCCCTGATGATGTGCAGGCTGTGATCATAATGCTGGTGGATCAACCCAGGGTAAGCGTTGACTTACTTTCCATGCTCGTAAAGCATTACACGACCACTCCTAAACCGATCATCATCACGATGTCAGGCGGTTACGTGACCCCGCCAACACTGATGGATGCTTCCTGTTTTGAAGCACTAAAGGGATTAAAAGGGGATGAAGGCGCAAAGAAACTGCTCAAATCCTTTGAGTATAAGACCTGCCTGTGGGAGGGCGATGATTCACTGGTTGATATCGACACTCCGCAGGAATATGACGCCATAAAAGGGAAGTAAATTGCGCATAGGTTAATTCCACAATTCTTTATAAACCGCCTGCTTTGAAAAGTTAATCAAGCAGGCAGTTTTTTTTGGGAAAATAAAATTACGCGCAATTGGCTGGATTATTCTTCTGGCGGGGAGTCGGTCTCACCATTGTCAATTTCCAGGTTTCCCTCGTCCATTTCTTGAATGATGGCCTTTGCCTCTTCAACTTTATCCAAAGGCACGCACACTTCCACTTCACCCAGCAAGCCGACTGTCAAGCCATACACCGCACCTGCTGCTTCCTGGTTTAAGTAAGCCTGGATACCAAATGATTCAAGCAGGATCTTGACCGATTCTGCCTCCAGTTTTCCTTCTGCTATGTACACAACTTCATCCCTGATCTTGCGTGGGAACATGATTACTCTCCTTTTGTTGGATTCTGGACAGACGGTGCAGCAGGTCTTTGCGGACTGAAGAGTTCGACCCGACCCTATTCCTGTCCAATAGACTCAAAGCTTTTTCAGCCCACTTTCTACTCTCTACCAGGTCCCTAACCTGATGTTCATAGACCATCGATAGTTCGATGCAAGCATCAAAGTGTTCGTTTTCAGCAGCGGTTTTCCAATACATTATAGCTGCTTGTGAACCGCTTTTGCTCTTGATGAGCATTCCGAGGTTGTAATTCGCCTGGCTTTGATCACTTCCATTCATTTGCAAACTAATTGATTTCCGGTAGAGGCTCTCCGCAACATCAAGCACATGGATATCGGTGTAGATCCTGGCAAGTGCCAGTAGTTCAGGAACAGGGATACCTTCCAACTCAATAATCTTTTCAAATAATTCTGAAACATGCAAAAATAGAGCTGCTAATGAAACCACATCCTGCTCATTATGGTAAATTACATTCGTGAGCAACTTTGTCTCGCCAGTTCGCAGGTAGTCAAAATATATCTCAGGCACCATCCAGCCGGGAACTTCGTCCTCTGAGCGTTGCAACGTCAGTATCTCCCGTTCAAGGTCTTTTAAGGCGCACGATTCCAGTGTTTTGCGCCATAACCTGCGCGAAATATGCAGCATGTCCAGGTGCAGGTTTTCAGAAAGTGTGCTGGGGAGACGATTCAAGACGTAACGCGTTCTCAGCAAAGGAATATCAAACGTCTTCCCATTGAACGTAACCAGGATATCATCCGGCTTGATCCAATTGTCCAGGTGTAACAACATGGCAGATTCTTCCTGAGGATCGCTAATGATAAATTGCTGCAGCAGGAAACCGGTCTCCACAAACCGGCCAACTCCCACCAGGAACGCAAATGTCCCTGATCCGCCGGAAATGCCGGTCGTTTCCGTATCCAGGAACACCAGGTTCTCCAAACCGCGGGTCTCATCGGATATCCTTGCGGCATTCTTAAGCTGTTGCGAGGCTGCCGCACCAGAGAATACAACTCTCCCGTGCCTGTAACCATACGGATAGATATGCTCTACCAGGTAAAAATCCCCCATGGAGTTTGTCAATCGCGATCCCCCAATAACCTGATCAAATCCAGGTTTTTCCTCTTTCTTTACCTGGGGGAGGGTGGAAGCCACCTTGAAACCAAGTGACTTTAAGCGATCAGATAACGATTCCATTCGGGTTGTCTTTTAAAAATTGTTCGATCAGGTAAAGGGTTTCTTTCTTCCCGCCTGTGTTAACTTCCAAAGTCGGGCCAACGCAGGAAGGGCAGCCGTCAGTGCACTCACAGTCCTCAATAAGGCTTTTTGATTTTAGCAGCAACTCATTGAATTTACCATACAGGGTCTCTGCCAGGCCGATGCCGGCAGGGACAGAATCATAAAAGAGAATGGCAGGTTTATTGCCGGCAAATTTTGCTGCCGGATCGATATAAGCACCCAGGTCAGTTGGATCGCTCATTACCAGTAACGGAGAGAGATTTAGAAGCGCATACTTCAAACCGGAAATTGCACTGCGTACTTTAACCTGGCTTTCCGCCAATTTATGACAGTTAGCACATAACAATACCAGGTTATCCAGGGCGTTTGCCTTGCGCGCAGAAGCAAATTGCTTAAAAGGAATCTTGTGGTGCACATGATGCTCGGATAAGCTTTCTTTCGTCCCACAGCTCTGACAGGTGTAGCCATCTCGTTGGCGCACACTGGCTCGGGTACACTCCCAATCCGGACCATAATCATTCACATCCGATTTCCATAAGCCAGATTCACGCATTCGCTCCACACAGGCATCGCTGATTACCAGCCAATAACCTTCTGTTCGCAATTGGGTTTCAGGCATCTGAAGGTCGGTAAAATCCAATACCTCCCGCGTGTTAAGCTTTACGCGCTTAAAGCCCTTGACCTGGGACCGTACCAAAATTTCTCCCTGTTTCAAGTCAAAAAGACCTGTACTGCGACATTTTTTTTCCTGTAGAATCTCAATCTCAGTCGATTGCACAGGTTCGGTCAGGTAATCCACGCTTACAGATGATAGCCTGGCGATTTGGTTCTCCAGGTCCAGCGAATCCACCAGGTAAGTATCACCATTGTGGATATAGATCGCCCCGGGATGCACCATCCAAAGCCCGCTGTTATAGTCCACCTCTCCGATCGTTTCCCTTTGTCCATCAAATTCTGCCTGGAGCAGAATGGTTGAATTTACTGCGTTGCGAATCGCCAGGTGCTGCGCCGGGTAGTCATCAGTGACCCAAAAGTACTTTCCATTCTTCTTATGCAATACACCGCTGCTCTCCAGGTAATCCAGGTACTCAATCAGTGTATCGCCAGGAAGTGAACCGAACGAATCGTCCTCTGTGAACGGCAGCTCGGCTGCGCTGCATTGGAGATGTTCCAACAAGATCAGGGGATTATCCGGATTGATCAAGGCCTGTTCAGGATTCCTTGCCAGCAGGTATTCCGGATTACGCGCCAGGTACTGGTCCAAAGGATTCATAGAAGCGATGAATATCGAAAGTGAGGTATTATCCTTTCGGCCGGCGCGTCCTGATTCCTGCCGCAATGCAGAAATACTGCCAGGATAGCCCGGAATCAGGACGGATTCCACCCCGCCGATATCCACTCCCAACTCCAGCGCGTTTGTGGCAATAGCAAAGAGAATATTCCCGTTCTTCAGCCCCTGTTCAATCTCCCTGCGCTGATCCTTCAAATAGCCGCTGCGGTAACCTGAGATACGAGGAGCAATAGAAGGGAAGATAAGACGGCTGTCACGCAAAAGGATCTCGACGAATCGCCTCGTCCGACAAAAAATGATGGTTTGGATGTTATTCGTTTGCAGGATTTGCATAAATCGCTGCGAAGTCAACATCAGTCCTTCGCGGATGCCTAATTCCGGGTTCACCAGGGGAGGATTATAGATGATGAAATTCTTTTCCCCGTGCGGCGAGCCGTCTTTCTCTACCAGGGCAACTTCCTGCTCGACCAGTTTTTCACCCAGCTCTGCCGGATTTTGGATCGTGGCAGAAGTCATGATGAATTGAGGAGATGCCCCGTAAAATGCACAGATGCGCTTAAGCCTGCGGATCAGGTTGGCAATATGCGAGCCAAATACTCCCCGGTAGATATGTATTTCATCGATGACAACGTATTTGAGATGGCTAAAGAAATGTGCCCAACGTGTGTGATTGGGCAGGATGCCCAGGCTCAACATATCAGGGTTAGTCAACAGGATCTTGGATTTATCTCTGATCACCGCCCGTTCACGTTGCGGTGTGTCACCATCATAGACTGCGATGGCAAGCTCCGACCTTATTTCCGGTGGCAGCAGGGCTTTGAAATTCTGTAACTGGTCATTTGTAAGCGCTTTAGTCGGAAACATGAGCAATGCAGTGCTCAATCCATCCTTCAGATAATGGTCAACGATGGATACCTGGTAACACAGGCTCTTCCCGCTGGCAGTACCTGTGGTGATCACCACATGTTTTCCTGACTCAAGCAAGGTCAATGCTTCTGACTGGTGGGAATATAACGCGGTGATACCATTAACCCCCAGGCCCTGCACCAGTTTTGGATGCATGGAAGGTGGAAAGGGTAACAACTTCGCCGGCCTGCGCGGTTGACATTGCCAGGCTGTTATATTATCTGAAAAATCAGGTTGTGACCTTAACCCTTCCAGTATTCTTTGAAGCCGTAGCTGATCCTGTGAATCTTGACTCATCGCTCAAAGATTATACCTTGGGTACCGGTTCCCCAAATAGTTAATGTCATACTTTCCGAGGTTCTAAAACCAATACTAAACTGTCACCCAGGGAGCGCAATTGAGAATAGCAGGATCGATCCTGCTCTTAAAGCAATCCATGCGGGTTTTCATTTTTGCGATCAAAGTGAGCGCGACCTCCCGGTAAAGCGACTGATCATCCCAGGTCGTCTCCGGAATGAGTAAGGCGTCAGGTACTCCTTCAACGTGGCAGGGAATTCTGAGCCTAAAATGTGATTCAGTGTGATATACATCATCTTTGCTCGCAGATGATATTGCCCAATTCACCATTGCGCGTGAATAGGGGAGGGCTATTCGTTTTCCTGTTCCATAAGGTCCGCCGGACCAACCGGTGTTGATCAACCAAACGTTCGGCTGGTACTTGAGAAGTTTTTGCAGGAATAGTTCTCCATACGCTTGCGGTGCAAGCGGGAGAAAGGGTTCGCCAAAACAGGTGGAAAAAGTGGCTTCAGGCTCCTTGCCCAGTCCTTTTTCAGTTCCTGCCAGTTTTGCGGTGTACCCCAGGAGAAAGTAAAAGAGCGCCTGTTCATTTGAAAGCAACGCGATCGGAGGTAAAACTCCGAAGGCGTCCGCGCTGAGAAAGAAAATATTACGCGGGTGTCCTCCGCGGCCGTCCAAAACATGGCCCTCGATAAACTCCAGCGGATAGGCACCGCGGGTATTCTCGGTCTTCCTGTCACTGTTAAAATCGATTTCCCGGGTATCGGCATCGTAGATCACATTTTCCAGGACTGTGCCAAACCTGTGGCAGGCATCCCAAATGAGCGGCTCCAACTCCTTCTTCAAGTGGATCATTTTTGCATAGCAACCGCCCTCAAAGTTGAAAGTGCCATCCTCGCCCCAACCGTGTTCATCGTCTCCGATTAAAAATCGGTCCGGGCTGGAAGACAAGGTGGTTTTGCCGGTTCCTGAAAGGCCAAAGAACAAGGCGGTATCCTGTGCCTGTCCAATATTCGCCGAACAATGCATCGGCAGCACATTTTCTGCCGGCAGCAGGTAATTCATTGCAGAAAACACCGACTTTTTAATTTCGCCGGCATAAGAAGTCCCACCGATCAGGATGATTTGTTTTCGAAAATCAATAATGATGAAAGCTTTTGAGGCGGTGCCATCAATAGCGGGATCGGCATGCAAGTCCGGCACGTGCACAAGCAGGAAATCGGTTTCTGAATCCAATGGAGTACCAAATGGCAATAGCAGGTTCTTGGAGAACAAAGCAGCCCAGGCTTTGTCAGTAACAACCCGGAAAGACCTGGCATATCCGGGGTGGTTGCCGGCACACAAATCCTGTATATAAACCTCAGCTCCATTGAGATGCTGCCTGGTTCGCTCTAGTAACTTGTCAAATCTTTCGGGTGAAATAGGTTGATTGACCGATCCCCACTCAATTCCGTCAACAGCGGAATTCCCATAATCCACGATGTATTTGTCCCTTGGGGACCTTCCAGTGTGCTCGCCCGTATCGACGATTAAAGCACCCGCATTTGAGAAAACCCCCTCCTCGTTGGCAATAGCTTTCTCAGCAAGAAAAGCTGTGCTTGAATTCCAATGAACTTGTCTCGGATAGACCTCGCCCAAGCGTGGAATTACTTGCCCCTGGTCTTTATTCGCTGTCAAAATGTACTCCTATTTTATGGTGATTTATTAAGCAGGAAATGATACCAAAACCAAAGCACATCACCCGCAGGTTTACCATAAACCGAAGAACTGGCATCCTGGACCTCCAGGTACGGATAGAACCCGCGCGAGAAGAATCCGGAGATATAATCCCGCGTTGAAAAACTGATCATGGCTGCATTGTAAAGCCTGGCTTGCAGACCAAGGTCAGGTTGAATATCCGAAACCTCAGCGGGAACAGATGACCGGTCATAGTCAGTGGAGGTAAAACCTCCCAAAGAAAAATCTCCTGACGAAAAGGACAGACCCATGAGAATCGGTTTCTGGTATTTCTCGTAAATTGGTAAAACACGCTTATTAAGGATTCGCGTGATCTCCATTTTTAGATCTTCAACTGATCCGCTTTTTTCCTTTTTGATCGCAGGTGCAAAGAGTACGTAGATCTCGTCAACCTGGTCAAGCCAACCCGGGACGATATCAACGTCGGAATTGACAGTCGCGACACCGATCACTTTTCCATTAAACCGGGACCGGATTTCGGCGATCAGATGCCGCCATTGATCATCCGCATTTGCAGGTGACTGGCTCGGCTTCCCGTTAGGGAGTAATCCATTCATCATGGAAGGGGTAACAGACGGGTCACCAATGATAAGCGCTTCAAGGTTGAGCGTGTTCGCCAGGTCAGCATAATTCAGGATAAGACGGGCATAGCGTTCGTACCAAAGGTTCCACCAATTACCATCCCTGTTCCCGGTCATCCAAAATATTTCCGGACTTTGCGTATAGGTTACGACAGGAAATAGTAAGGTTTTTTGATGATTCATCAGCACATGAGAATTTTGTGTTTGGATTTCCTGCCAGAGCAAGTCCCGACCTGGCACAGCTTCAAGAACTGGCGGGTTGATCGAAGTTGCCGACCAGGAAGGCGTTAGAATCACATAATCCCCGCCATATGTAGAAGTTACTGCCAGTCCCTGGTCTATGGTCGCCTGCCAGTTTGAGGGTAGGGCGGGGCTGATCTCAACTCCGGCCAGAAAACCCTGACGAGGTTTGGCTGCGCCACCGCTGGTGACTAAAGTGAAATCAGTGGTTGTGCTGGTCAGGTTTTTCCAGGCATCAATATTCACATTAATGGTTTGTCGTTCACCACTCAAAGAAATCTGGCGCAACGGCAGATCTTTTTCGCTGCTTACTTCGCATTGGCCGTTTCGGCAAAACCTGTATTGAACATCTTTCAATATGTGCAATGGATTATAGAGCGAGAAATGCCAACTCGTTTCACTATCCTTGACCATCGGAATAGGTTCCATCCAGTCAAAAGGATTAAACTGGACGTACACCTTGTCAGTACTCAATGTACTGGTTGGAACAGAAAGGTGAATTTCTACCAGGTCTTCGTTTGAAGGTGAAAAGGTTGAAACTCTCTGGTTTACCGTCCTGGTTTGTTCCACGACCAATTCCCGTAGAACAAAGTTGCCTTCCTTATCAAGTTCAGCGTTCCAAAATCCGTCACCAAATGAAAACTTGTATCGTAAAAAGAAGCCGCTCGGAACATTGATCTTGATTTGGTAGCTGCCGGCAGCAACCTTATTCAGGACAGGATAATTGTCAGCAGCGCCAGGTGATCCTGCAGAAAGATCAGCATATGCATTTCCATAATTATGCATGTTGCTCACAAAACGCAACGGCTGCGTTTCGTCGTAGCCATCCGGAATTTTCACATTGAATGTAAGGGTAACGTTATTTCGCTTTTCGAGGTAAACGACCGCGGGAGTCGTTGCACCTTCGGAGATACGTGCTCCTTGCTGGAAGGTGTTGTATGCGCCATCCATGCTGTAGATGACCAGGTTATGCGTTCCTGGTATCAATCCATCCAGTATATAACTGCCATCCGAGGCTGTGGTGGTTTGAAGACCACCTGAACACACCATTAGACCGGGAATCGGGGCTTTTGTTTTTTGGTCGATCACCTGTCCCTTGATCATTCCGGTAGAATTATTGTATGGTTGATCAACCCAGGCGGAAATCATATCCTGGATTACCTCAGGACCAGTCACCCTGACCAATCTAAAGCGAACCTGTTGATTGCGGGCGTTGTATTCGTATTCGTTTGTTGCTCCTGCTTTGACATACCGATACTTGATCTCTGAGGAGATCAGCGCCGGGACATGTGTAAAGTATGTCAAATCATCTTTGCGCGTCATCTCGTAACGCGTGGGATTAAAATACACGC
>DAONEZ010000025.1:7193-11914 GCA_035403345.1 Anaerolineaceae bacterium | reverse complement strand
TCTTTTCCGCTAAGTTGTTCCAGGAGTACGTGGATGTGTACCTGCCAGCCGGTGTGTGGGTGAATTACCACACACATGAGCGCATCACCAGCAAAGGCGAATCTTTCACCAAGGTGCCGTTGGTTTGGGGGGCATATTGGCAGTTGCCGCTTTACCTGCGCGCTGGCGCGATCGTGCCGGTGATGTACGTGGACGACCAGACCCTGGATATCACCGGTCGGCGCGCCGATGGAAGCAGGCGGGATGAGCTGATGCTGCGCATCGTGCCCACCGCAGAGGGCAGCGAGTTCACATTGTACGAAGATGACGAGGTGAGCACTGCCTACCAGCATGGCGAGGTGCGCACCACCCTGATCTCGCAGAAACTGGACAAAAAACGTGTGACAGTGACCATCGCTGCTGCGGAAGGCACAGTCGAGGGTGCAATTGCAGAGCGTAACAACGAGCTTATCCTCGAATTGGATAACCCCGGATGGCCTGCAAAGGTGACGGTGAATGGTACAGTGTTGAAACAGGTGCAATCGGCTTTGGACCTGGATGCTGTGGACAGCGGCTGGTTCCAGGTGTCAACAGGCACACTCATGGTCAAGACCGGGGTGTTTTCAGTGACAAAGGAAAAAGTGGTACGGGTGAATTATTAGGGTTTGAAAGTTTCAAGAGTTCGAGTGTAGTTATTGGGAAAACCTTCACCCCTGCACCCCTCTCCCGCTTGCGGGAGAGGGGACGGGGGTGAGGGAAAAAGTCTTAGCTGAGAATATGCTCTATGAAGCTTGAAGTTTCTATCGTTTTACCGTGATCTCCACACCGTCCTTGATGACGTGCAGCGGGTAATCATGCGACCAGAGGGCTTCCCAGACCGAACCGGCGTCCAGGACAACCAGGTCAGCGTTGCAGCCTTCCTTGAGCCCGTAGTTCTTGATGCCCAGGGCCTTGGCGGCGTTGGTGGTGATCAGATCATACAGGATCTCCAGTTCGGGACGGCTGGCCATGTTCATCAGGTGAGCAGCCAGGAAGGCAATCTCCTGCATGTTGTTTCGCCCGAAGGGATAATAGGCGTCAGCGATGTCATCCTGACCAAGCGCCACGTTCACACCGGCTTTGTAGAGCGATTTCACGCGCGCATACAGCGGTCCAGTTTGCGGGTCAGAGACAAGTCCGATGCGGCCCTTCTTCAGCAGGGCTTCGATCTTGCGGTAATAGGGTTCCGGGTAGAGCGCCATGGCACGTGCGTGCTGCACGGTCACGCGGCCTTCCCAACCCTCACGCAGGGTGGTAACAGCCAGCATTTCCAGTGAACGCAGGGTGGGATCCCCGGCGTCATCGATCAGCATGGAGATGTCTTTGTTGTACTTTTTGGCGATGCGGAACATGCGATCGATGTGTTCCTGGGAATCGGCGTCGGTATATTCGATCCAGGGGATGCCGCCGACCACGTCAGCGCCCAGTTTCATGGCTTCTTCGACGTAGTCTTCAGCACCCGGATCGCGCACCACGCCGTCCTGCGGGAAAGCCACCACCTGCACCTCAACGCGCCCCTTGTATTCCTCGCGCGCCTTAAGCAGTGCTTTGACGCCTTCCAGCTTGCCGGTGGTGTCAGTGTCAGCGAAGGCACGGATGTGTGTGTTGCCGTACTTCACTGCCAGGTCAAGCGCTTTGCGCACATTCTTGATGATCCATTTCTCGTCGTACTTTTCCTTGACCTTGGCAGCCAACTCGATGGCCGTCATAGCGCCGCCCATGTCGCCGTCGGTATACGCACTGAGGGCTTCGTCATCCATCATCGCCAGGGTGTACACCTTGCAAAGGTGCAGGTGTCCGTTGACGAAGGATTCGGTCACCAGGTTGCCGCCGGCATCGATGATTTGTTTGGCTTCGCCGTCCACTTTTTCGGCGATCTTGACAATCTTGCCGGCTTCGATCCCGATCTGCATCAAGGTTGCCCCGCTGGCACGGGTTTTTGCATTTTTGATCAAAATATCAAAAGTCATGAGGTTCCCTCCAAATTAATGTGATTTCTTTTGTTCTTGAACAAGTTTCTGGGCGATCAACGCCCCGTCACGGATGGGTTCGTAGCCGGTGCAGCGGCAGAGGTGCTTGTTCAGGGCGTTTTCCATCTCCTGCTGGCTGGCATCCGGGTTATTCTCAAGCAGTCCGTACAGCTCCATCACAATGCCGGGGGTGCAAAAACCGCATTGGATCGCTCCGGACTCAGAGATGGCTTTCTGCACCGGGTGCAACGTGGTGCCGTCGGCCAGTCCTTCCACGGTGATGATCTCAGTTCCGGCGGCTTTGGCAGCAGGCAGATTGCAGGTCTTGACGGCTTTGCCGTTCATCACCACCACGCAGGTGCCACAGGTGGAGTTATCGCAGCCGCGTTTGGTACCGGTCAGGTTGAGGATGTCACGGATCACGTCCAGGACCATCATTTCCGGTTCGTATTCAACTGTCCGCTCCTGGCCATTGATTGTAAAGGTCATTTTCTCGGTCATTATTTTGCCTCCTTGCGTGTTTCGAGTGCCTTCTTGATCTTATCAGGGGTCAGCGGGATCTCATACAGGTCAACTCCAATAGCATCATACACAGCGTTCATGATGGCTGGAGCAGCGCCGATGACGGAGTGTTCGCCAATGCCGCGCGCACCAAAAGGTCCGATCGGGTCCGGAGTTTCCACAAATTCGATGGTTTGCGGAACCGCTTCCTTAAATGTGGGGATGTGATACTTGAACAACTGCGGGTTGGTGATGCGCCCGTCCTGGTCGAAAACTACTTCCTCGGTCAGCGCAGCGCCGATCGCCATGGTCACGCCGCCCAAAACCGAGCCGCGAATCTGCAGGGGGTTGACCACCTGTCCAACATCAAAGACAGAGTAGAAATGATCCACAATGATCTTGCCGGTCTTCTTCTCGATACGCAGCTCAACTGCCTGCGCGCCCATGGTGTAGGTCACGCCAATGCTTCCCTGGCCGTTCTTGTCCGGGTTGGAATAGCGCGGCAGGCGGGCGTCGGCCACGGATTGGGCCAGCTCGCCGATGGTGATGCCGTCCTCGGTGATGTATCCGCGCGCCAGGTCAGCGGTAGCCACACGGATGGCCGGGTCATTGCGCAGGACGATGAACTCGCCTTCATACTCCAGGTAATCGACATCTGTTTTCAGGACCTGGGCGGCGGTATTCATCAATTGGGCTTTCAGTTTTTCGGCTGCGCGGATGATGGCGCGTCCGCCCTGGGTGGTGAACATGGAACCGATGGTTTGCCATTCGTACGGGTTGTATTGGGTATCGATGTCGTTGTAAACGCGCACTTTCTCAGGTGCGATCTTGAGCGCTTCAGCGGTCACCTGGCGGATGACCGTGCGCAGCCCCTGACCGGTTTCAGCGCCGCTCATGTTCACGTTGACGCTGCCGTCATTGTTCATTTTCATGTAGCAGCCCTTGGTGGAGAATGGAGCGCCCTTGGGTGATTTCATCACGGTTACCAGCGCACGTCCATAGGCGTATTGTTCATCCTCGGCGGGCTTGGGCTTGCTGTTGAGCATTTCCTCGACGCGCGTGGTACATTCCAGCAGGTTGCCGCTGTGTTTCCACATGGTCTCGCCGACCGCGTTCACTTTTCCTTCAGAGAGGAAGTTTTTCTTGCGCAGTTCAAGCGGATCCATGTTGAGTTTGCGTGCCAACAGGTCCATCATGCGTTCAGTAGCGATCTGTGACTCCTGGTGACCGTAGCCGCGGTATGCGCCGACCGCTGGAGTATTCGTATAAACCGTATAACCTGTCAGGTCGCAGTGTTTGAATTCATACGGTCCGGTGGAGTTGTGGGTGGAAGCGATGGTCACATTGACGGCAGTGTCGGCATAGGCACCGCCAGTATGGTACAGGGTGGATTTGATGGCCACCAGGGTGCCGTCCTTCTTCGCGCCGATCTTCATCCTGGTGCGGATGCCGTGTGCCAGCAGGGTGCTGGTGAAGTCCTCCTCACGCGTGGCCATCCACTTGACCGGTCGACCGGGTACAAAGCTGGCGATCCAGGCGATGGTCTGCTCGGTGGTGATGTCTGATTTATACCCGAAACAGCCGCCCAGGTCCGGGGTGTGCACGCGCACATCTGCCACGGGGATGTCGTAGGAATGCGCCAGGTCTTCGCGGATAATGAACGGGCAGATGGAGGTGGACCAGACCTCGATGGTCTTGTCCACTTTGAACCACACGATGGTTCCGTGCGTTTCAATGGCAGCGCAGGAACCCAGCGGGTAGTTGAACTCACCTTCGATGATCACTTCTGCTTCATCGAAGCCTTCTTCCCCGCGCCCTTTTTTCAGGTGATAAGTATTGGCGATGTTGCTTCCTGGGGTTTCCTTCAGGGTGGGCAGGCGCCAGTACTTCTCCATATCTTCATGGATCAGGGCAGCCCCGGGTTTCATGGCTTCCAGCGCGTCCGTGTACACCGGGAGAGGTTCATATTCGACCTTGAATTTCTCCAGGGCGGCGCGGGCATGGGCCGGGGTGTCGGCGATCACCGCAGCCACCGGGTCGCCAATATAGCGTACTTTGGCCGAAGCCATGGGCTGCAGATCTTTGATGTTATCACCATAATGGAAATCGCAACCTGCGCCGGTCACTACTTTGACCACTCCCGGGCACTTCTCTACCTCGCTGGTGTCCACCTTTAGGATGCGTGCATGGGCATACTTTGGACGCAGTACCGCGGCGTAAAGCATGTCCGGC
>DAONEZ010000025.1:6725-7183 GCA_035403345.1 Anaerolineaceae bacterium | reverse complement strand
ATCATCCAGGTAAATGGCACTCCCGGTGACTTTGTTGATCGAGTCCGGTCTAATGTATGACTTGCCGATATATTTGTAATTCATTAAATCTACCTCCTTTTTATTCTCGACGATAAGCCTTCAACAGGGCTGAAGGGGCGGACACATTTCGTCCTGCCAGTGTAAGCGCAATGATGGTGACGATGTAAGGCAATGACAGGAACAGTTCATATGGAAGCTTGAATCCAAGCGTTTGCAGACGCAATTGCAGAGCCTGCACACCGCCAAAGATTAGTGCGCCCCAGAACACGCTCACCGCGTTCCAGTTCGCGAAGATGATGAGAGCGATGCACACCCACCCGCGTCCGGCAACGATACCAAAGGTGAACGAGCCGAGCTGCGCAATGGTGAGGAAAGCACCGCCGATGGCCATCAACCCGCCGCCGATCGCCAGCGCCCAGGTACGGATGGCGTAAACG
>DAONEZ010000025.1:0-6715 GCA_035403345.1 Anaerolineaceae bacterium | reverse complement strand
GCATCAGCTGCCTCGGGGTTTTCGCCGACTGCACGAATTTGAAGACCAAAGCGGGTTTTGCTGATCACCCACCAGACGACCAGGATCATGGCGATGGCGATGTAGGTCAGCAGGTATTGGTTGGTGATTGGAGCCAGCGGAGAAGATTCCGGCAGGATCTGCAGCATGGGGAAGGCGTCGATCGAAGGGGGAACTTTGTTCTCACCGAAGATGATGCGGTACAGGTAAAGCGAAAGACCCGTCGCCAGGAGCGTGATTCCCAGGCCGGACACATGTTGATTGACGCCCAGCCGGACGGACAGGAAAGACATTAGCAATCCCGCCAGGACGCCGGCAATGATCGCACCGAGCAGCCCCAACCACAAGGAGCCGGTGTTGGCAGCAACCGCAAACCCGGTAAAGGCTCCCAGGAACATGGTGCCTTCGATGCCCAGGTTGAGCACGCCGGAGCGCTCACAGAAGAGCTCCCCAAGTGTGCCGAAGATCAAAGGGGTAGCCACGCGGAGGGTGGCTGCTATTAACCCAACGATAAAAAGTGAGAATTCCATTATTTAACCCTCCGGATGCGGAAATTCTGCAGGACAAAGAGCGAGAGAGTTACCAGCAGAAGGGTGGATTGAACCACGTCGCCCAGGTAGACGGGCACTCCCATGGCGCGGGAAACTGTCTGTGCGCCGGTGTCGATGAGACCCAGGAACAGTGCTGCCAGCCCAACCCCGAATGGATGTAATCCTCCCAGGGTGGCGATGATAATGCCCGTATAACCAAGACCGTCGGAAATGGCGTCGATTAGGTGGAAGTGGATGCCAGCCACCTCACCCGCCCCAGCCAGGCCGGCGATTCCGCCGCTGATCAGAGCCACCAGCAGCATGGTCTTGTTGACCTTAATGCCGGCAAAGTGAGCGGCTTCTTTGCTCAAACCGATCGCCCGCATTTGCAGGCCAAAAGAGGTGCGTTTGATGACGAACCAGGTGACCACGATCACCAAAAGGGCAATGATGAAGCCAAAGTGCAGGCGGGTGCGCGGAATGAGTTTGAAGTATTCCGTTCCCTGTGAAATTTCCGGGGACTGCGGCCACATGGACACCGGGTCGCGCCAGGGTCCGTTCAATAGAAAACTGGTGACATATAACACGATCGAGTTCATCAGCAGGGTCGTGACCACCTCATCCACTTTCAGTTTCACCTTGAGAATGGCGGACGGCAAGGCCCATAACATGCCAGCCGCAAAACCGCCCAGGATGACTAGAGGTATGCCCAGGATGGGGGAGACATCTTTTAGGATCATTCCCAACCAGGCGGCTGCAATTGCACCAGCATATAGCTGACCTTCCGCACCGATATTCCAGTAGCCGCTATTAAAGGCGAAGGCAACGGCAACACCTGTGAGCATTAGCGGGGTGGATTTTACCAGCACCTCGATTGCACTATATTTGCCGGCTAACGGTGAGATCAATAGGTGATAGAAGGCGGTAAAGGGATTGGCACCATCCAGGAGGATGAAGATCGAGGTGATGAGGAAAGTGACCGGGATAGCAATTATTGGAATTAATGTACGCATCCATACAGGAGCAGGAGCGCGTTCGATTTTCAATTTAGGCATTGTTTTCTCCTTTCCTGTCTCAGGCTTCCAATCCAGCCATCATTAAGCCAAGTTTTTCAGCCGTGGCTTCCTGGGCAGAAAGGGTACCGACGATCCGTCCGCTGTAGATAACTGCGATGCGGTCTGAAAGCGCCATGATCTCTTCCAGGTCTTCAGAGAGCAGCAGCACTGCCGCACCGCTGTCGCGTTGCTCAAGCAGCTTGGTGCGCACGTAATCCGTAGCCCCAACATCCAACCCGCGGGTGGGTTGGCTGGCAATTACCACACGCGGCTTCAAGCTCAAGGTGCGTGCCAGCATCACTTTTTGCATGTTCCCGCCGGATAAAGTGCGCAGGTGGTCAGAGGCGGATGCCTTAATCTGGAATTCCTTGATCAATGTATTGGCGTTCTGTTCGATCTTTTTCTTGTCGAGCATTCCGTTTTTCAAAAAACCATCGATCTGGTCGAGTACCAGGTTTTCCGCCACTGTCAGCTCACCTACCAGGTTGGCATGGCGGTCCTCCGGGATCCTGCCCACGCCGGCTTTCCATACCTCGGCAGGTTCCGCATTCGTCAGGTCCTTATCTCCCACCTGGACTTTTCCACTGGTAACCCGATGAGTCCCGCATAACACCGCGGATAATTCCGTTTGTCCATTGCCCGAAACGCCTGCCAATCCAAGGATCTCGCCCTGGTGAACTTCCAGCGAGACATCTTTCAATGCAGGCAGGCCTTTCTTGTCAATGGCGTTGATCTTTTCTACCCGTAATTCTGCCGCTCCGCGCTCACGCGGACCCTGGCGTGTAACGCCAAAGTTCTCACGGCCGACCATCATGTTGGCAAGTTGTTTCAAGTTTGTGTCCGCTTTTTTAACTGTGCCAGCTAATTTTCCATCCCTAAGTACCGTGATCCGGTCGCAAATCTCCATCACTTCATTCAGGTGGTGACTGATGAAGATTACTGATAAGCCTTGTTTTTGCAGCCGAAGCAGGGCTTCAAACAAGACGGAAACCTCTTGCGGGACAAGAACTGCCGTGGGTTCATCCAGGATCAGGACCCGAGCATCATGATAAAGTGCTTTAAGAATTTCTACTCGTTGGCGTTCACCAACTGAAAGATGTTTGATCAAAGCTTGCGGTTTAACTGGAATGCCAAACCGTTCGGAAGCTTCGGCAACTTTCTTTTCAACTTCAGGGAGATTGATGGTGATGCTTCCGGTTTCTCCAAGCACCATGTTCTCGGCAACAGTCAACGTCGGCACCAGGGTGAAATGCTGCGTGACCATACCAATTCCAAGTTGTATTGCGTCTTTGGGAGACCGGATTTGAGCTGTTTTTTCGTTCACCAGGATTTCACCCTGGTCTGCATGGTACAAACCGTAAAGGATGCGCATTAGGGTAGTCTTGCCCGCCCCATTTTCACCGAGCAGGGCATGAATTTCTCCCGCTTTCAGCGAGAAATCAACATGGTCACTGGCTACCAGATCTGCAAACCGTTTTACGATCCCTTTCATTTGGATTGAGTACATTATTGCGCCTCGATAAAACGATATTTTGCATCTATTGCTTATTAGTTAGGAAAGCGAAGCCCCTCCAGAGTGGAAAGAACTTCGCTTTCCTTTTTCTTTTGACCATGCCGCTACGCAATGGAAATATCAAGGCTTGCGTAGCGCTGGTAAAAACTAGTTGGAACCGGCAGGTTGTGCTTCGTCCACATCCACGCGGAACAGTCCGCTGAGGATTTCGGCTTCTTTGGCTTTCACGGCGGCCAGCAGGTCAGCCGGAATCTTGCCTTCGACATTATGGAAGGAAGCCAGGGAAGCGCCGCCCTTGCCCATCATGGAGAAGTCCTTCAGATCCTGGGCGGTGAATGTTCCGGCGGAGACCTGTTTGATCAGGTATTCCACGGTCGGATCCATGTTCCAGACAGCGCTGGTGACAACATAATCGGGGGCGAGTTCGTTTTGGTCGCTCATGTTACCGAAGGCGAAGAGTCCTTTTTCAGCGGCGGCTTCAATAACACCAAAGCGCTCGGCATAGAGGATATCAGCACCATTATCGATCATGGCGATGGCGGCTTCCTTGGCAGCAGCAGGATCGAACCAGCTGTTGATAAAGGAAACCATAACTTCTGCATCCGGATTTTGGGATTTGGCACCGGCAATGAAGGCATTGACCAGGCGGTTCACTTCAGGAACGGGCATGGCGCCCACAACACCGATCTTGTTGGATTTGGTCAATCCACCCGCCAGCATACCCATCAAGTAAGCAGGTTCGTGGATCCAGTTGTCAAAGACAGCCACGTTCGGTTCGCTGGGGCCGGAGCCGGAACCAAAAGCGAAGGCAACTTCAGGGAAGTCCTTGGCAACGCGGCGGACAGCCTCTTCGTTACCGAAGGCATCACCCATGATGAGATCCGGTTTCTGTTGTTCGCAGACTTCGCGCAGAACACGTTCCATGTCACCGGAGTATCCGATGGCTTCCTGGTAGGTGTATTCGATCTTACCAGCGTCGGCTGCTTTTTGCAGGGCAGCATGGATGACGCCATCCCAGGGTTCCTCGATGGGGGTTGCGAACGCACCGAAGACCTTCAATTTACCGCTGGTCGTGCCGGTTCCGGTGGTTTTTGCGCATGCAGACAGCACAAAAGTGAGAACAACGAGAATCGTTACAACAGTTAACAACTTCTTTGACATCTTATTCCTCCAGAACATGTGAATTTGGGTTGTTTGGTGCAACGAGCACGAACAGATTGTTCGGAAATTCACCTCCTTTCACAACTGCAAAAAAGGGATTCAGAGAGTGTGAAAATGTTCCAGGTAGAATAACGTTACTGGTAATTGTTATTATACAAAATATTTCAAGAAGTTGGTAAGAATTATTACGTAAATCCCATATTTGTCTGACAATAGGAATCTTAAAACTCTTGCGGGATTCTTTCGTAAGTCGAACGAATCTTAATCAGAGGTAGAGTTAGGGTGATTATCCTTTTAACGAACCGGCCATCATACCGCGCAGGAAGTATCGCCCGAGGAAGATATAAACCAGCAGGGTAGGCAAGGCGGCCAACAGGGCCGCTGCCATTTGCAGGTTCCAGGGGATGATCTGTCCGCCGGAGATGTTGTTCAGCGCCACGGTCACGGTCCAGTTCTGCGGGTTGGTGAGGATCACGGAGAAGAGGAAGTCGTTCCAAGCCTGGGTGAACTGCCAGATGAGCACCACTACGAAACTGGGAATGGAGATGGGCAGCAGGATCTTTAAATACACCTTAAGAATATCCGCACCATCGATCTTGGCGGCCTCGACAAGCTCGTTTGGGATACTGGCGTAATAATTGCGGAAAGTCAATGTGGTGATGGGAATGCCGTAGATGATGTGCACCAAGATCAACCCGGGGATGCCGCCATACAACCCGATGGAATTCATGAATTGAACCAAAGGAATAAGGATGGATTGGTAGGGGATGAACATGCCAAACAGAATGAGCGCAAAGAGCGTGTCTGCTCCTTTGAACTTCCACTTGGCGAGCACATATCCGTTCAGTGACCCCAGGATCGAGGAAAGGATGGATGCCGGGACCACAATTTGCAGGCTGTTCCACAGGTAGGGCGCCAACTGGTCAAACGCTTTGCTGTAATTGGCCAGGCTCAAAGTTCTGGGTAGATCCCACATGGTCTTGACGCTGATCTCATCACCAGCTTTGAAGCCGGTGATCACCATGACATACATGGGGATCAGGTAGAAAATGGCCATGAGAATCAGCGGGATGTAACTCAGGTAACGTGCGCGGCTGCGGTTCATGACTGCGGCTCCTTCCTGAGAGAGAAGAACAGGTAAGGAATGATCAGGATCGCCGTTGCCAGCAACAGCAGCATACTGATGGCTGCGCCGCTGCCGTATTGCAGTCCATCAAAAGTGGATTGCCACATGTTAATAGAAGGCATATCCAGCTTGAGTTGCTTGCCCACCGTGGCTATGACCAGGTCGAAGGTCTTGAGCGACATGTGCCCCAGGATGACCATAGCGGAAAGTGTTACCGGCCGTAGGAGCGGCAGGACTATGTAGCGGAAGATCTCAAACTCAGTCGCGCCATCCACCCGTGCAGCTTCGCGCAGCTCATCCGGAATGGCACGCAGCCCGGCCAGGTAGAGCGCCATGCAGTAGCCGCTTAACTGCCAGACGGCTGGCAGTGCCAGGAAGGCAATGCCCCATTCCGGTGTCGAAGTCCATTTGCTCACCATGAAATCCAGGCCTAACTTGGAGAAAAGCAAATTGAGACCACTTATGCGCGAACCGGTTGCCGGGTTCATCAACCATCTCCAGACCACACCAGTCACAATATAGGAAATGGCCATCGGGAAGATATACAGGCTGCGGAAGAATCCCTCCCCTTTTAGGCCCTGGTCGAGGAGTAACGCCGTCAGCAACCCCAGCCCCAGTGAACCGACTACAAACAGAACAGTGAAGATGATCGTGTTGCGAATGTCAATTGAAAACCGGAGATTATCAACAAAAAGGTTGATGTAATTCCTTAATCCAACAAATGTGTAATCCGGTTTCATCCCCCGCCATGCGCTAAAGGAAACCCTGGTTGTCCAACCGATGAAGCCATAAACGAAAATTGCCACTGCAATCAGTGAGGGCAAGATCATTAAGAAAGCGATCCGTTTCTCGTTCTTGTTTTGCATGAGCACTCCTCGCGCGAGGGTAGGATGAAATGATTATAGCAAAGCTTGATAAAAAAAACATCGGGGAGCATAGCTCCCCGATGTCGGATCTATTCTTGCTGAAATTTACTTGCAGGTTCCAAAGGATGCGCAGGATGTAACCAGGGCAGCCTGGAACTTGGCGACGTCGAAGTCGATCACGAAGGCACCCCAGTCAGTGGAGATCTGGGTTTGCCAGGTGGGATTCGCGACCACGCCGTGGGTGAGGGAACCAACCACAACGTCCTTGGCCCAATCATCGATGGCGCTCTGCAGGTAGACACCATAGAGGGCTTTGTCCGAATCTTTGCGGGCAGCGATGGAGCCCTTGACAGGATTGAAGGCGTCCTGGCCTTCCTTGGAACCGCACAAGGTGAGCCACTTGAGGGCGGCATCACGATGCTTGGCGCCAACGGGAAGTACAAAGG
>DAONEZ010000024.1:0-12175 GCA_035403345.1 Anaerolineaceae bacterium | reverse complement strand
GCGCGTCTCAATGGCATTGAGAAGGCCGGGGGTTCGAATCCCCCTGGGTCCACTAAAGCAAAACAGGAGTAGTAGGTCATCCGTCAGCGAACCGGGAGAGCGAGGTGGAAGCCCGATACGTGCCACGGAGCACAACAGACCGAACTCGCCTGGTTCCGCAAGGATAGCTTTACCGGTGAATCCAGTAGCCGGTGACGGTCGCCCGTTATCGCGTTTGAGTGGTCTGCGTTTCTTGCAGGCAAGAAGGGTGGTACCGCGGAGAATTCCTTCGTCCCTGGTGGATGAAGGGATTATTTTTTTAACCTATGGAGCCAGAATGAAAGAGAAATTGGAAGCCTACAACCCGAATGAGATCGAAGCCAGGTGGCAAAAGAAATGGGATGAGGATGGCATCTATCATTCCGATATCGATGAAACCCGCCGGAAGTTCTACGCGCTTACCATGCTTCCCTATCCTTCGGGTGACCTGCACATCGGGCACTGGTACGCCATCGCCCCGTCAGACGCCCGCGCGCGCTTCAAGCGGATGAACGGCTTCAATGTGCTCTTTCCGATGGGATTTGATGCCTTCGGGCTGCCGGCTGAGAACGCTGCCATCAAGAAGAATATCCATCCCAAGGTGTGGACTTATGCCAATATCGACCGCATGCGCAAGCAGTTCAAGTCCATGGGCTGCATGTTCGACTGGCGGCGCGAGATCGTTTCAGCCGATGAGAAATACTACCGCTGGACGCAGTGGTTCTTCCTGCAATTATTCAAACATGACCTGGCTTATCGAAAAATGTCGCCGGTGGATTGGTGCCCCAACTGCAACACCACCCTGGCGCGCGAGCAGGTGTGGGGCGATGACCGCCACTGCGAACGCTGCGGAACGCCCGTGATCAAGAAGGACCTCGACCAATGGTTCTTCCGCACCACTCGTTATGCAGATGAACTGCTGCACTATGAAGGCATCGACTGGCCGGAACGCGTGCGCACGCTGCAAACCAACTGGATCGGAAAATCGGAAGGGGCCATGGTCACCTTCAAAACCGAGGCAGGTGATCCCCTGGTGGTTTTCACCACCCGACCGGATACATTGTGGGGAGTGACCTTCATGGTGCTGGCTCCCGAGCATCCACTGGTGGCAAAACTGACCACTGCCGAGCAGCGCGCTGAAGTGGAAATGTATATTATTGACGCCTCCCGCCAAACGGATATCCAGCGCGAAGCCACGGACAAGGACAAGACCGGGGTGTTTACCGGCGGTTATGCCATCAACCCGGTCAACGGCGCTAAGATCCCCGTTTGGATTGCTGATTACGTGCTCATGACCTACGGCACAGGAGCCATCATGGCTGTGCCCGCGCATGATGAACGTGACTTTGAGTTCGCACGCAAGTTTAATCTGCCCATTAAGATCGTCATCCAACCGCAGGGTCTCGACCTGCTCTCCAGCGAGAGCATGACCGCCGCGGTGCCTGCCAGCGGGCGCATGGTCAACTCCGGCGCTCTCACGGGCACGCCAGCTGACCAATCCTTCAAAAAGGCGATCGAGTATGTGACCAAACTGGGGGTGGGCAAATCCGCCACCAATTACCGCCTGCGCGACTGGCTGATCTCGCGCCAGCGTTATTGGGGTTCGCCTATTCCCGTCGTGTATTGCCCCACCTGCGGCACCGTGCCTGTGCCGGATGAGCAACTACCGGTGACGCTTCCCGAAGACGTGGAATGGAAGCCCACCGGCGAAAGCCCGCTCAAGCTGCATCCCACCTGGCGTTTCACCACCTGCCCCCAGTGCGGTGGGAAAGCGGAACGCGAAACCGACACGATGGACACTTTCATGTGCTCCTCCTGGTATCACTTGCGTTACCTGAGCCCGGATTACGCCGAAGGGCCGTTCGATCCTGTGGAATACAACTATTGGATGCCGGTGGATATTTACACCGGCGGCATCGAACACGCCAACATGCACCTGATCTACACGCGCTTTTTCCACAAGGCCATGCGCGATATTGGAGTCACAGAAGGCAACGAGCCTATGCTCATGCTGCGCAACCAGGGCATGGTGCTGGGCGAGGACAGCGAAAAGATGTCCAAGAGCCGCGGCAATGTGGTGGCCCCGGATGACCTGGTATCCTCCTATGGCGCGGATGCGCTGCGGGCCTTCCTGATGTTCTTTGCGCGCTGGGATATGGGCGGACCTTGGAGCAGCGGAGGGATCGACGGCGTGTCGCGCTGGCTGCGGCGTGTGTGGACCACACTATTGGAACCGATCCCAACCGGATCTGTCTCCGAAACCTCGGTGAAGGTGCTGCGCCGCAAGCTGCACCAGACTTTGAAAGCCGTCACCCGCGATTTTGAAGACCTGGAATTCAACACCATCATCTCCGGCTTAATGGAACTCTCCAATGAGATGGCGCGCTTGAAAGGGGAAACTTACAGCAGCCCGGCCTGGCAGGAATGTGTGCGCATTTACACCCAGATGCTGGCGCCTATCGCCCCGCATATCGCCGAAGAAATGTGGGCGAGGGCAGGCCAGCCCTACTCCGTGCACACCAGCGCCTGGCCTCAGGTGGATGAGGCTGCCGCGGCTGCCGAGGAGATCACCCTGGTAGTGCAGGTGAACGGCAAGGTGCGCGACCGCATCACCGTGCCCGTGGATATCAGCGAGGAAGCTGCCAGGACCACTGCGCTGGAGAGCGAAGCCGTCAAGCGTACGCTCGAGGGCAAGTCCCCGCGCCAGGTCATTTACGTCAAGGGCAGGTTGGTCAACATCGTTATCTAGTCTATGAACTGGAGATTTGAGAGGAAAACATGAACCTGGGCGATTTGACCTGGATGGAAGTGGAACGGTCACTGAAGACTGAAAACCGCATCATGGTGGTGCTGGGTGCCACGGAGCAGCACGGTTACATCAACCTGTTGGCGGATATTAAGATCCCGCTGGCATTGGCAGAGGCGGTATCGGAACGTACCGGTGTGTTGGTTGCCCCTCCGCTGAATTTTGGCTGCTCCTCCTATTTCACCGATTACGCCGGAACTATCAGCCTGCGCGTGAGTACATTGCTCGCCGCGGTCGAAGACATTATCCGCTCGCTGCATCATCACGGCTTTAAACGCATCCTGGTGGTCAATGGACACGGTGGCAACGACCCTGCCAAGGTGTTCCTGGGCGAGCTCGCCAATGACCTGCCTGACCTGCAGCTCACCTGGTACAACTGGTGGAAATCGACGTTGGTGCAAGCTGCGGCTGAACGGCACGGGTTGGGGACCTTCCACGCTTCCTGGATGGAGGCTTTCCCATTCCAGCGCACCGCGGACATGCCGGATGGCGAAAAACAACCTTTTATCACTGATCGCATCCTCTCTTCTGAAGCATTAAAACGGCAGTTGGGCGATGGTGTTTATGGCGGAGCCTATCATGTTAGTGATGAGATCATGAATGAGATCTTTGACATCGCCCTGCAGGAAGTCCTTGACTTATTGAAATTCGAGTAACTGCAATTTTTTCAGGATCACACACCCCCGCACTCGTCTTACTGTCCGGGGGTGTGTTGCGTGTAAAATTACGCTATGAATTTGCACCGCAGGCTGTTGGATGAATCCCGAAGGTCTGGTATTTTTTTGCCGCTGGCCATCCTGTTCGGCTTCCTGGCAGGCGGGCTGGCCATCCTGCAAAGTTACCGGCTCAGCCAGGTGCTGAAGTGCGTCTTTATCGAACATCAGACCCTGCAACAGGTTGTACCCGTACTGCGAATTATTCTTCTCATTGTCCTGCTGCGGGTTCTTTTTACTTTTCTCAACGAATTCGTGGCTGGACGGCTGGCAGTGTTCATAAAACTCCACCTCAGGGAACAGTTGGTGAGCAAGATCCAGCGCCTGGGCAGCGGTTTCTTACACGGGGAGAAAAGTGCTGAACTGACAACCACTGCCCTGCAGGGCGTGGAAGCCCTGGACGCGTATTTTTCCCAATACCTGCCGCAGGTGCTGCTGGCGGGAATGCTGCCGTTGACGATCCTGCTGGTGGTCTTTCCGCTGGACATCATCACTGGAATTGTCTTCCTGGTGACGGCACCCTTGATACCGGTCTTTATGATACTCATCGGCTGGATGTCGGAGGCACGCACGCGCAAGCAATGGAACCTGCTTACGCGCCTGAGTGAGTTCCTGCTGGATACCCTGCAGGGTATCGCGGTGCTCAAAGCGCTCGGACGTAGCCGCGGCCGGATCGACGAGCTGCAGGAGGTGGGCGAACGTTACCGTGAAGCGACCCTGTCCGTGCTGCGTTTCACGTTCCTCTCTGCCTTAACCCTGGAATTGATCGCCACCATTTCCACTGCCGTTGTGGCAGTTGAGATCGGACTGCGCCTGCTCTACGGTCAGCTCGAGTTCCAGCAGGCGTTCTTCATCCTGCTCATCGCACCGGATTTTTACCTGCCCTTGCGCAACCTGAGCGCACGTTATCACGCCGGTATGAGCGGTGTCACGGCGGCGCGGCGCATATATGAGGTTTTGGATCTGCCGGAGCAAATAATACCTGAAGCCCTGCGCACAACCTCACAAATTCCATTTCAGGGAAGCTTCATTCTTCGACTTAGCAACGTAAGCTATACCTACCCCGACGCTCTACAGGCAGCGCTTTCAGCGATCAATTTCGAGTTCCAGGGCGGCAGACAGTATGTGCTGGTGGGCAAAAGCGGCTCAGGCAAGACCACCCTGGCAAAGCTGTTGCTACGCCTGTTGAATCCCGAAAAGGGCAGCCTGGAACTGGATGGTATGGACGCAAGCGCATGGGAACTTGAGCCCTGGCGCGAACGGATGGCGTGGGTCCCACAAAAGCCTTTTATATTCAACACCAGCCTGCTGCACAACCTCACCCTGGGAAAAACCGGTTACAGTCGTGCAGAAATTGATAACGCGCTGGAAATGGCGGGTTTGACAGAAGTTGTCCAAAAGCTGCCATTGGGACTGGAAACGCCCATGCTGGAAGGCGGCGCACGGTTGAGCGGGGGAGAGGCGCAACGCCTGGCGATTGCGCGGGCATTCCTGCGCAACCCGGCTTTCCTCATGCTGGACGAGCCTACCGCGCACCTGGATGTCGAGCTCGAGCGGGTCCTGACCACCTCCATCCGCAAATTGATGTCCGGACGAACCAGCCTGACCATCGCACACCGCTACAGCACCCTTGTGGAAGCGGACGAAATCATCCTGATGGAAAGCGGGCGCATTCTCGACCACGGCAGGCATGACGCCTTGTTGACGCACTGCCCGTCTTACCGGGACCTGGTGAGCAGGGGGAGCGGACCTGTATGAAAGCGCTGCTAAGGGTGATGGGTCTTCTCAGTCCTTTCCTCTACGAGGTCGCGCTTTCACTGCTGCTGGGAGTGGCCGCCATCGCGGCAAATATCGGGCTGTTGGGGACGGCTGCCTTCCTTATCGCCAGTGCAGCCTTACACCCGTCCATCGCCGAACTACAGGTAGCAATCGTAGGCGTCCGTTTCTTTGGTATCAGCCGGGGTGTATTCCGTTATCTTGAGCGGCTGGTTTCACACTCGTTGAATTTACGTCTCACTGCGCGCCTGCGCGTGGATTACTACCGCCGCATTGAGCCCGGTGCGCCGGTCAACCTGCAAACCCGCCGCAGCGGAGACCTGTTGGGCAGGGCTATGGGCGACCTGGAGACCCTGGAAAACTTCTACGTGCGCGCGCTCGCACCTGTGGTCGTGGCGCTGGTTGTAACCGTGGGAATGAGCCTGATCCTGGGCGGGTACCTGCCGGAGATCGGGCTGATCATGGCAGCCGGGCTGTTGGTCAACGGTTTCCTGCTGCCCGGAGTCACCTTGCTGGTTACCAGGCGAACCATCCAGGAGCTGACTGCATCGCGGGCAACCCTATCGGCGCAACTGGTGGAATTGATGCAGGGCTTTGAGGATTTGCAGACCAACACCGCGGATACCGCCTGGATCGAGAGAGTCCGGGAGACCGCTCATATCACAGCCAGGTATCAAAACAGGCTGGGGGTGTTGAATGCTGCCAATAGCGGGCTGCTCCTGCTGGTGATGAACCTGACACTCCTGGTGGTACTGTGGATTGCCATACCGGCTTTCGGCAGCGCTGCGCTCAGCGGGGTTTCGCTGGCTGTTGTCACGGTGCTGGTGCTGGCCAGCTTTGAAGCTGGTTCGACCTTGCCTGCTGCTGCGCAGCAATTCAATGCCAGCCGCGAGGCAGCCGGGCGATTATTTGAGATCGATTCGAGCGTCGAAGAAAGCACAGTCGGAGCGCTTTCACCTGTAAGTGAGTTGGAGTTCAAGCAGGTCAGTTACCAGTATCCGGGTGAGTCAGAGCCTGCGCTACAGGAAATCAGTTTCCGCCTGGCTCGCGGTGAACGTATCGCCATCGTGGGCGCAAGTGGTGCCGGAAAGACGACACTGCTCAACATCCTGCTGAGTTTTGTTTATCCTCAACACGGGGAGATAACGCTGGATCAAATGTCCGCACAGCAGATTTCGCCGCAATCCCAGCGTGAGCAGTTCGCATGGTTGTCACAGACCCCATACCTGTTCAATACCAGCCTGCGTGAGAACCTGCAACTGGCAAAAGCCGACGCAACCGATGCGGAGATGCTGGAAGCCCTGTCCAAAGCAGGACTTTCGGACTGGTTGGCGCTACAGCCGCAGGGATTTGACACCTGGGTTGGAGAGGGCGGGGCACACTTGAGCGCCGGAGAACGCCAGCGCTTTGCCATCGCGCGCATGCTGCTGCAGCCGGCCGGGTTCCTGCTGCTGGACGAACCGACTGCCAACCTCGATCCTCTGACCGAGCTGGAAGTCCTGCGCACCATGTGGGAGTGTGCGGCTGACAAGGGAATGCTCTGGATCACGCACCGCCTGACCTTGCTGGAAGGGTGGGAGCAGATTTTGGTGTTCGAGCGCGGGAGAATTGTGGAACAGGGAAGTTATGCGGATTTAATGAACCGCCAGGGAAGGTTCGCCTCTTTGGTCAAATTGGAAACCAACCTGTTAGAGCCGAATCCGGTCTCAGCAGGTTTGGAAGAATAAGTGAGGTCTGGTTATTCCAGGACTTTTCTGATTTGCGCTTCTGAGATGGCACCCGGGCGCAGGATGGTGAGAGTATTGGTAGTGCAATCCACGACAGTGGAGGGTGTACCACCCGGGCATGTACCGCCATCCAGGATCAAGGGAATGCGCTTATTTAATTGTGAGTGCACATCCTTGGCCTTTTGGGGCGAGAAACCTCCGGACAGGTTGGCGGACGTGGTCGCCAGGGGACCGAATTTGTTCAACAGCTCCAACGTGACCGGGTGGTTGGGCATGCGGATGCCCACGGAACTGCCGGCGGAGAGCAATTCGGGGATATCGTCACGCTTGGGAACCACGATGGTGAGCGCACCGGGCCAGAACGCTGTGATCAGCTTTTTCGCATTCTCGTTCAGCGTGTGCGTGAGCAGTTCCATTTGGTCTGCAGTACCCACCAGCACGGCAATGGCTTTGTTGGCGTCCCTGCCTTTGGCTTCAAATAGTTTGATGATGCCGGGTGAGTAGAACGCATTTGATCCCAGTCCGTAGACGGTGTCGGTTGGGAAAGCGACGATCTCACCTTCGCGGAGTAACTCGATGGCGGCTTCGATGGATTCGGGTAGACCTGCTGGCAGCGTGATGGTTTCCATTTGCAACTTACCCTATAGTTGAATTTTCACAATACGTGGCAGTCCTGCCAGGTCCTTGAGAAGAGAAAACCTGGGAGTGCCGGGCAACTGGTTGACAATGTGCAACATCTGATCCCCTTGATTATATTGAATTTCCAGGATCATGCAGGCTCCAGGGAGGGCAATTTGGGGTATTTGGGAGACCAATTTGCGGATCAATACCAGTCCGTCTGCGCCGCCATCCAGTGCCAGGTGCGGTTCATGACGCGCAACCGGCAATCCCTCCAGCCCGGTTGTGGGGATGTAGGGCAGGTTGGCCAGGATCAGGTCGAACCTCTCATCTATTCCACCCAACAGGTTGGTCTGTTGAAAACGAATCCGGTCGGATACGCCCAGGTCAATAGCGTTACCCCGTGCAGTCTCCAGCGCATTGTTGGAAATATCGGTCGCCAGGATCTGCGCGTCAGGGCAGTTCTTCGCGATGCTGATGGCGATAATGCCGGAGCCGGTTCCAATATCTGCCACTTTACGCCTGTCCGGATGGTCTGTCAACCAATCGAGGGCACCTTCCACCAGTAGTTCAGTTTCCGGCCTGGGCACAAGCACACCCGGATTCACCTGGAAATCCAGCCCATAAAAAGACCGCCTGCCGGTGATATAGGCAAGCGGTTCTCCATTCACTATCCTGTTGAGAAAGGCTTCCATTTCACTGATTTGATCGTCAAATAGCTCTGTTTCCGGGTGGGCAACCAGCCATTCGCGTGGATGCCCCAACACAAAGGCAGCGATTACCGTCGATTCAACGTGCGGAGCGTCACTGCTCCCTGCCAGGCGTTCAGTCGCTCCCCTAAGCCAACTGCCGAGGTTAATCTTCGTCATCATCAATGGAGGTGGACAGGCGGTCCGTTTCGTCGCGCAGTGCCAGCTCGTCGATGAACTGATCGATGTTGCCCGCCAGCACGCCGGCCAGGTTATATGAGGACAGGTTGATGCGGTGATCGGTGACGCGGCTCTGCGGGTAATTGTAGGTGCGGATCTTTTCGGATCGGTCGCCTGTGCCCACCTGGGAGCGGCGGTTTTCTTCGCGTTCACGCTGGCGTTTTTCTTCCTCGATCTCGTATAAGCGCGAGCGCAGGATGCTCAGGGCGCGCAGTTTGTTCTGCAGTTGCGAGCGCTCATCCTGGCAGGTGACCACCATGCCGGTGGGCTTGTGGGTGAGGCGTACCGCCGTGGAGTTCTTCTGCACGTTCTGTCCGCCCGCGCCAGAGGAGCGGTAGACTTCGATCTCGATATCCGATTCCGGGATCTGGATATCCATGTCTTCCACTTCAGCCATGACGGCCACGGTGACGGTGGAAGTGTGAATGCGTCCGGAAGACTCGGTGACCGGAATGCGCTGCACGCGGTGAACACCCGATTCAAACTTGAAACGTGAATATGCGCCGCGCCCTTTGACCATGAAGATGACTTCTTTATACCCGCCGATGCCGGTCTCGTTGGAGGAGATCATTTCCACTGTCCAACGCCTTGCCTCGGCATAGTGCATGTACATGCGCATCAATTCGGCCGCAAACAGGCCGGCTTCGTCCCCTCCTGCACCGGCGCGAATCTCGATGAAAACGTTGTGGTCATCGCGCGGGTCCTTGGGGACCAAGAGCCCTTTCAATTCGCGTTCCAATTGCTCGATCTCACCGGGCAGTTCCAGCAATTCCACTTCCGCCAGGGCTGCCAGCTCAGGGTCTTCAGTGGATTTTAGTTCTTCGGCTTGTTTCAACTGGTCAAGCAGTGATCGGTAACGTTCGGCACGGCTGACGATGGGCTCCAACTCAGTGCGTTCCCTGGCCAGCTCGGCAACTTTCTGATAATCCTCAACGTTCTCTTCGATCAGGCGGTTGAGTTCAGCGTATCGATTTTCAATGGAGGCAATTTTTTCAAGCATGATCATTCCAGTTCAATTGGCTAATATCGCTGGTATTATACCAGTCCTTACAAAACGCCTTTTGTTTGGAGGTTACGTGAGATGAACATGTTGGGGAGATGTTGAAGTCTTCATTTACCTTTTTTGACAGTTCGCTTAAAATGGATTGAGATTCAATATACGGAGGATTAAATGGGACTTCACGATAAAAGGGTATACCATTCTGCTCAAGCCCCGCAACCGATCGGACCGTACTCGGTCGGGACTGGCGGAGGACCGTTTGTGTTCACGGCCGGACAGATCGGGCTTGATCCACAGACAGGCGAGCTGGTTCCGGGCGGCATTGAAGCGCAGACCCGCCAGGTATTCGCCAATTTGCAGGCTATCCTGAAAGCCGGCGGATCATGCCTGCAGAACACGATCAAGACGACCGTGTATTTAATGGACATGAACGATTTTGCGAAGATGAATGCTGTTTATGCCGAGTTCTTCAGCGGCGATTACCCGGTACGCACGACCGTGCAGGTAGCAGGGCTGCCCAAAAAAGCCCTGGTAGAGATCGATGCCATTGGCGTGCTCTGCGCAGATGACTCGTGCTGTTAAAGCAAAATTGAACCTGGCAGAAACACCACAGGGTTTTGCCCTGGGAGATCAACCTGGCATGACTGAAACGATCGTATCGGTCGTCATCCCGTGTTATAACGAAGAAAAGACCATCGTCCAGCTCCTGGAGGCGATCCGGGGTCAGACTTATTCCATCCAAAAATTGGAAGTAGTCATCGCGGATGCGCTTTCACAGGACCGTACGCGGGAAAGGATCGGGCAGTATCAACAGGAGCATCCCGAACTCAGGATCAAGGTGGTGGATAATCCCAGGCGCGTGATCCCGGCCGGGTTGAACCTGGCGATTGCCAATTCCAGCGGCGAGTTCATCCTACGCATGGACGCGCATGCCATCCCGGCGGCGGACTACGTGGAACGCTGCCTGGCTGACCTGGAGGCTGGCCTGGGTGCGAATGTGGGCGGAGTGATCGATATCAAACCCGGCCGCGAGAACTGGATCGGGCGATCAATATCCGTGGCGGCTGCTCATCCGCTGGGGGTGGGGGATGCCTATTACCGTTGGGCTACCAAGCCAACTGAGGCAGACACGGTGGCCTTCGGAGCGTACAGGCGCTCGCTTTATGATCAGGTCGGCAAATTTGATGAGACCCTGTTGGCTAATGAGGATTACGAGTGGAACACGCGCGTACGTGCCAGCGGAGGAAGGATCTGGATCGACCCGTCCATCCGTGCCGTGTATTACGCCCGTCCGGACTTGCGATCGCTCGCAAAACAGTATTTCACCTATGGATTCTGGAAGTACCGCATGTTGCGCCGTTACCCCGCGACGCTGCGTTGGCGACAGGCCCTGCCGCCTCTTTTTGTTTTGGGCATTTTGATGTTATTATTATTCTTTGCCTTCTGGAAACTAGCGCGCATTGGTTTGCTGGTGGTTGCCTTGCTATACACGGGCATCCTGCTGGCAGGCACGCTAAAACCGGCAATCAGGGAGAAGCGCATCTCGTACCTGGTTGGCGTCCCCCTGGCGATTATGACCATGCATTTTGCGTGGGGCGCGGGTTTCTGGTGGAGCATGCTCAAAAAAGGTCGCACAGAATAGGTATGGCGTTGGAAAAACCTCAAAGCAATCGAAGATGGCGTATTCGTTCGGGGGAGCGGCAGGCCATTCTATTTGTCGGTGACCTGGTCAGCACGCTGATCGCCATGGTTGTTGGGCTGTACTTCTGGGGTCAACGCGATTTTCTCAATTTCTCCTGGGCATTTCTCGACCAGCGCGCACCAGCCTGGTTCTACCTGCTGCCATTTATTTGGATCCTTTTCCTGATAGAGATTTACGATGTGCGCAAGGCTAACCGGCGCCCGGACGTGTTTCGAGGCGTGGGGACTGCAGCAGGCATTAGTTTTGTGGTGTACCTGCTCATCTTTTTCCTGTCAGCGCGCAACACGCTGCCGCGTCGCGGCGTGTTCATCTTCATCGTGGCAGCCACTGTCCTGACCCTCATCTGGCGCTTGATCTACATTCAGATCTTCACGGCCCCGGTGTTTACCCGCCGGGTGCTGATTATCGGTGCAGGCCTGGCAGGATCAACCCTGGCGGAGATGCTGCAGACATTAAAGCCGGCACCTTTTACCCTGGTTGGATACGTGGATGATGACCCGGCCAAGCAGAGGCAGGAGATCAAGGGCTATCAGGTGTTGGGACCGGGTCCGCAATTGATGGATTTGGTGCACTCGTACAACATTTCGGACCTGATCTTTGCCATTTCCGGTGAATTGCAACCTGAAACTTTTAAAGCCGTGCTGAATGCAGAGGAAAAAGGGATCGAAGTATCTTCTCTGCCCATGGTATATGAGGAATTATTCCGTCGTGTGCCCATTTTCCTGTTGCAGGACGATTGGATCCTGCGTTCGTTCATCGATCAATCTCATACCACCGGATTGTTCGAAAGCATCAAACGCCTGGGTGACCTGGTAGCCGGGTTGATCGGGACGCTGGGGATGATCGTGCTTTTCCCGATCATCGCCATCTGCATCCTTTTGGATAG
>DAONEZ010000023.1:0-12237 GCA_035403345.1 Anaerolineaceae bacterium | reverse complement strand
GCCAGGTGGCGGCGGTAGGATTGACCGGGCAAATGCACGGATTGGTGCTGCTGGATGGCGAAGGGCAGGTACTGCGCCCCGCCATCCTGTGGAATGACCAGCGCACCCAGGCGCAATGCGACGAAATCCATGCCCGCTTCGGCAGGGAGAATTTCATCCGCATCAGCGGCAACGTGGCGCTCACCGGTTTCACCGCGCCAAAGATCCTGTGGGTGGCGCAGAACGAGCCGCAGGTGTATGCCCGCGTGAAACACGTGCTGTTGCCCAAGGATTTCATCCGGCTGCGGCTGACGGACGGCTATGCCATGGATAAAGCGGACGGCGCCGGAACAGTGCTGTTCGACTTGAAGAAGCGGGATTGGTCGGAAGAATTGCTGCAAGGCTTGAACATTCCCATGGAGTGGATGCCGCCGACTTACGAAGGGCCTGAATTTACCGGGCGGATCACCGCACAGGCCGCCGAACTGACCGGCCTGCTGGCGGGCACGCCCGTAGCAGCCGGCGGCGGCGACCAGGCAGCACAGGCGGTGGGTGTGGGCGCGGTGGAGCCCGGTATCATCGGGCTGACGGTGGGCACCAGTGGCGTCATTTTCGCAGCCACGCCCAGTGCGCTTGTTGAGCCGCAGGGCAGGCTGCATGCCTTTTGCCATGCCGTACCGGGTCAATGGCACTTTATGGGTGTGATGCTCTCGGCGGCGGGCAGCCTGCAGTGGTACCGCGACAGCCTGGCGCCGGACATGGATTTTAATGAGTTGCTCAAAGAAGCGGAGAGCGTCCCGGCCGGCAGCCAGGGGCTGCAATTCCTGCCTTACCTGAGCGGTGAACGTACCCCGCACCCGGATCCCCAGGCACGCGGAGCTTTCATCGGCCTGACACTGCGCCACGGGAGGGGAGCGCTGACCCGCGCCGTGTTGGAAGGTGTGGCTTATGGTCTGAAGGACAGCTTCAACCTGATCCGTGCGGCCGGGTTGGAGCAGATCACCCAGGTACGCGCCTCAGGCGGCGGGGTGAAGGGCGCGCTGTGGCGGCGCATCATGGCATCCGTGCTGGATAGCGAACTGGTGACCGTGAACACCGCGGAAGGTGCGGCCTTCGGTGCAGCCCTGCTGGCCGGGGTGGGGGCGGGCGCATGGCCGGATGTACTAACGGCCTGCCGGCAGACCATCCAGATCACCGGCAAGACCGAGCCGGAAGCGGACATGGTCCGGGCTTATGAGAAAGGTTATTCAATCTATCGCGACCTGTATCCGGCGCTGAAGCCGCTCTTCCCGCTCATGGAAAGTTGAAACTGTTGTTCATTCAAATCACAAGGCAGATCACGTGAACCCTACCACCGCAGCAGACAGCATTTTCAAAAAGGTAAGGCGATACCCCTACCTTGGTCTGATTTCCCTGGCGTTCCTGGCATTCATCGCCCTGGGGCTGCCCGACCAATTGCTGGGCATTGCGTGGCCTTCCATCCGGCAGGATTTCTCCATTCCGCTTGATGCGGTCGGGATGCTGGTGACGGCGGCTACTGCCGGGTACGTGGCTTCCAGCTTTCTGAGCGGCCCGATCGTGACACGCCTGGGGGTGGGACGGGTGCTGGCCATCAGTTGTACCATGATCGGCCTGGTCCTGTTCGGCTATATCGTGGTGCCGCAGTGGTGGATGATGGTGGCACTGGGGGTGTTTGCGGGCATCGGGGCGGGCGCCATCGATGCCGGGCTGAACACCTACGTGGCGGCGCATTTCGGTGAGCGCCTGATGCAGTGGCTGCACGCCTGTTATGGCATCGGTGTGACCATCGGTCCCATCATCATGACCATTACGCTGACCGCCACGGGTAAATGGCGCGCTGGTTATATTGTGGTGGGAATCTTCCAATTCATCCTGGCGGCTTGTTTTGCATTCACCTTGAAAATGTGGGAACGCAAAGGCAAGCTACAGGAGGAGTCCGAAACCAAAAAACTGACCGATTACCGCACACCCATTTTTGCAACGCTGCGCCTGCCGCGCGTGTGGCTCAGCCTGCTATTGTTCTTCCTTTATTGCGGTGCAGAGGCTTCGCTGGGGGTGTGGACCTATACCTTCCTGACCCAGGCGCGCGGGATTGACACGACCGCCGCCGGCTTTTGGGCGGGGAGCTACTGGGCTGCTTTCACCGTGGGGCGCATCGTGGCGGGGCTGTACGCCCGGCGCATTGGAGCTACGCGGCTGGTGAAGGGCGGGCTGGCGGGTGCCCTGCTCGGCGTGTTGCTGCTCCTGTGGAATCCTTTCCCCGCGGCGAACCTGATCGCGGTGGCGGTCATCGGACTGTCCATTGCGCCCATCTTCCCGGCGCTGATGTCCGGCACCAGCCAGCGCGTGGGGGTGCAGCATGCCGCCAACACCATCGGCATCCAGATGGCGTTTACCAGCATGGGAACCGCGGTGATCACCAGCCTGGTGGGCGTGCTGGCGCGGCGCATCTCCGTGGAAGTGATCCCCGTGTGTTTGCTGGTGGTGTTCGGGGTGCTGACAGTTCTCTATTTCCTCTCGACGATGAAAAAGTCTGATGGTTCCGCGAACCTGGTTGGAGAACAGACTGAAGAAGGTGAAAATCCCGGCTGATAGCGCTTAACGCACAGCCGGATCTTTTGTGAGAATGATTCGGAGCAGCTCCGAAATTCTTTTTTTCTCCCCTTATGGCATGCCCGGCATCGGCACCGGTCATGCCGGAGGAGGGGGGGCGAAGGTAAAAAGCCAAACGAGGTGAGTCATGCAATACGGATATTTCGATGACCAGGCCAGGGAATACGTCATCACGCGGCCCGATACGCCCCAATCCTGGAGCAACTACCTGGGTTCCACCGAGTACGGAGCCATTATCACCAACAACGCCGGTGGTTATGGTTTCTATAAGTCCGGCGCCATGGGGCGATTTTTACGCCTGAGATTTAATGCCGTCCCCATGGATCAGCCCGGACGGTATTTCTATTTGCGAGACCGGCAGAGCGGGGACTACTGGTCGGCCTCCTGGCAGCCGGTGGGCAAGCCGCTGACGGAGTTCAAGTCCACCTGCCGACATGGCACCGGGTATACGGTCATCGAATCCACTTATGCCGGCATCCGCAGCGAAGCCACTTACTTCGTGCCCCTGGGGCAGCGGTTTGAATACTGGCGACTTAAGGTGACCAATGAGAGTGACAAGCCGCGTGAGTTGTCGCTGTTTACCTATTGCGAATTCACCAACCAATGGAACACGGTGCAGGACCAGGTGAATCTGCAGTATTCGCTGTTCATCGTGCGCGGGGAGCTGCTGGGTGGTAATATGCTGCGCATAGCCATTCAAGACAACTTGATTTCTGATCCATCCGAAACTGGTAAAAGCGACCTACCCATGCATTCCTGGATGACGCTGGTTGGAGCACCGGTATCGGGCTTCGACACCAGCCGCGAGGCCTTCCTGGGTACCTACGGCAGTTACCAGGCTCCGCAGGCAGTGCAGCGCGGCGCGTGCTCGGGCAGCCGGGCTTACGGGGATAACGCCTGCGGCAGCCTGCAGTGCGAGCTGGAGCTGCAGCCCGGGGAGACGCGGGAGGTGCTGGTGCTGTTGGGCATCGGCGATGCGCGCACTGACGGCAGTGCCACCGCGGCGGAATATGGCACGCTGGAGCGGGCCGGGCAGGAACTGGAACGCCTGAAAGCGCACTGGCACAGTCAACTGGAAAGCTTCAAGGTAGAGACCCCGGATGCGGAACTTAACAGCTTCCTCAACACATGGGGGCTGTATAACTGCCTGATCACCTACGCCTGGTCGCGTTCCGCCAGCCTGGTGTATAACGGCGAACGCGACGGATTGGGCTTCCGCGACTCGGTACAGGATGTGCTGGGCATCGTGGCGGCAGCGCCGCAGCAGGCGCGCGCGCGGCTGGAACTGATGCTCACGGGGCAGGTGGCCAACGGCGGTGCCATCCCGGTGATCAAGCCCTTTGCACATCGTCCCGGGCATGAGTTGCCACCGCTGCCCGAGGAGTTCCGTTCGGACGACTGCCTGTGGTTCTTTAATGCTATCCCTGCCTACGTGAACGAGAGTGGCGACCTGGATTTCTACGACAAAGTGCTGCCGTACGCCGATGATGGGCAGGACACGGTGCTGGGGCATTTGCGGCGCGCGCTGGAGTTCAACCTGGAGCGCAAAGGCGCGCATGGGCTGCCTTGCGGACTTTCTGCGGATTGGAACGACTGCCTGCGCCTGGGCTATAAGGGCGAGAGTTTGTTCGTGGCATTCCAGGTGCGGTTGGGGCTGACGACCTACGCGGAGATATGCTCCGTCAAAGGATTGAGCGCCGAGGTGGAGTGGGCGCTGGCGGAGCGCGAGGTGCTTGACAGGCAGATCCAATTATTCGGCTGGGACGGCGGCTGGTTCATCTGGGCCATCGACGAGCATGGGGAGGTGTATGGTACCCGGAAGCGCAGCGAGGGACAGGTATACCTGAACACGCAGGTTTGGGCGGTGCTGAGCGGAGCAGCCACGGATCCACAAGCTGCCGACTGCCTGGAGGCTGTTCATGAACGCCTGAATACGCCTTACGGACTGATGCTGGCAGCACCGCCATTTCACGAGACCTCGGTCGAGGTGATGCGCGCAGTGGTGTATAACGCGGGCATCAAGGAAAACTCGGGCATTTTCAACCACACCCAGGGCTGGGGCGTGATGGCGGAGTGCCTGCGTGGTAACGGTGAACGCGCGTACGAGTACCTGCGCGCCACGCTGCCGGCAGCTTATAACACGCGTGCCGAGTTGCGCCAATGCGAACCATACGTTTATGCCCAGACGACTTACTCTACCTTCTCACCGCGGGCGGGCAACACGCGCACGGCCTGGTTGACCGGAGCGGCCGCCTGGAGTTACTTCAGCGCCACGCAATACATGCTGGGCATCCGACCGGAACCAGGCGGATTGAGGATCGACCCCTGCATCCCGGCGGAGTGGGAGGGGTTCAAAGTGCAGCGCAAGTTCCGCGGGAAGAATTGGGAAATCAGGGTGCACAATCCGCAGCACGTGCAAAAGGGCATGGTGCGGGTGACCGTGGATGGGAACTTGATCGACGGCAACCTGGTGCCGGCGGATTTGCCGGGCAATCATCACGTGGTGGAAGCCTGGATGGGGTAGGGAGAGCGGCAGGCAAAGCACACCCTAAGGGCTGGAAGAAGTGGAATCGTACGATCACTGGTAAGTCGATTGATTATGAATTGATATGAAATATGGGTGGGAAACGACCTTACCCCAAACCCCTCTCCATCCGCGGATGGAGAGGGGCTTTAATATTGAAAATGAAAAATGAAAAGACAGGAGCAGGGAAACGCCTGCTCTTTATTTGTCCTTTTCGCCCATGTACACGATCTCGAACAGCAGGTCGTCGGGGGAGGTGAACATCACCTGGTAGTAGGTGCTGTTACCCCCGGCGCTGAACTCGGGGCGGTGGCGCGGGGTCTCGAAGAGGGCCGGGATGCCGCGTTCCTTCAGGTACGCTACAGCTGCGTCCACGTCCGCCTGGTGCGGTACATGCAGCGCGAAGTGATTCGCGCCGTTCCCATCGAAATCGTTCACGCAAGGTTTCATTTTGGGGGTGAACCACAGGCTGGTGTGCTGGGAGTCTGAAACCCCCAACATTTCAGGATCATCCATGAGCACCTTCCAACCCAGGAAAGTGAATAATTCTTTATAGAAGGGCAGGTTGCCGGGATCGATACAGATCTGGATATGACCGAGGGTGGATTGCATTTTGGACTCCTTCCGGATTCAAAGACTGGCGATTGAACCAAATTAACTACCTTGTTCGTGTTCAATCATGAATTGCCGCACTTCCTGCAGGCGCGGGATGCCGGTGCGGCCGCCGGGGAAGCGCGCTTTCATGGCAGCCACGGCGCTGGCGAATCGCAGGGCTTCCCCGATCTCCTGCCCGCGTGAGAGTGCAAAGGCATACGCGCCGTGGAACACGTCCCCGCAACCGGTAGTATCCACCACCTGCACAGGGTAAGCCGGGATGTGCAGCGCGGGTTGCCCTTGCATGGCATACCAGCAGCCCTCGCCACCGGCCGTAATGGCACAGCAGGCGCGGCCTCCCGATAGCTCCCGCGCCATGCGGGCCGGGTCAGAATGACCAGTGAGGGCGGCGCCCAGCTCGCGGTTGATCACCAGGTGGTCCACCAGCGGCAGCAGTTCGGCATGCTCGGGGGGAGGATCGGGTTCGATGTCAGCGATGACAGGGATGCCGAGCGAGCGGGCGATGCGGGCAGCTTTGATGCCTGCGGCGCGGCTATTATCATCCAGGCACAATACACGGGCACTGGCAACAAGTTCTGGAGTGATGTGTTCAGGCGGGGGATACACGTTCCCGCCGCTATGCAGAATGGTGCGCGTTTGCGCTTTAATATCCACCAAAATCAGTGAATGGTAGGGGCTGCCGGAGGAGCTGCGCAGGCAGGCGCTGCAATCCACGCCGTCCTTCTCCAGCTCGCTGATAGTGAAATCCGAGAGTTCGTCGCAGCACAGGTGCGTGCAAAAGGTGGTCCTGGCACCCAACCGGGAGGCGGCTGCCATGGCGGTGGCGGTTTGCCCGCCGCCCTGGCGCTGCATGGAGAGGAAGTCGGACTTGCTATCCGGGACGGGGAAATGGTCCAGGTACACCAGGTCATCCACCGCGGCGGTGCCGATGCCGAGAATATCGAAGGGACTCATACGAAGTTCACCTCAGAAATGTGCGTGGTTGCACGGATTAGTATACAGCCTTTTGCGGTAAACGATTATTCATGCGGAGGGGATCGTTCATCAGCGAAAATTCAATGCGAAAATACCAAAGAAGATGGCATTTCCTTTATAATAGGCTGGTATTGGTCCCGAAATATAAAAACTTGTTCTGAGCCAGTTAATTTGGCCGTGAACGATGAAGCGAAACAATCACTCAAACTGGAGAGGTGAAAGATGAAAGAATTACGCATTGGCATCATTGGCACGGGGGCGATCTCCAACCTGCACGCTGAAGTATGGAAGAAGCTGCCCGGTGTGGAACTGGTGGCGGGCTGCGACATCGACAAGGACAAGCTGGAAAAGTGGGGCGCGTTGTACGGTGTCAAGGACCTGTACACCGATTTCCGGCAATTGCTGGCGCGCGATGATATCGACGCGATAGACGTGGCCGTGCATAACAACCTGCACACGCCCATTGCGGTGGAAGTGATGAAAGCGGGCAAGCCCTGTTACTCCGAGAAGCCCATGGCAGCCAGCTACGCCGATGCGCGCACGCTCAACCGCGCGGCGCAGACCTACGGCGTCAAGCTGGCCATCCAGACCAGTTCGCTATTCAACAACCAGACGCGCATTGCCAAACAGTTCGTCGAGAAGGGCAAGCTGGGTACGATCTATCACGCGCGCTCCCTGGCGCACCGCCGCACCGGACGCCCGGGCATGGATTTTCCGCTTACGACCGACTTTTTCTCCAGCGAGATCGCCGGGCATGGACCAGTCTTTGACATCGGCACTTATTTTGTCTCGCAGATGCTTTACATCCTCGGGCTGCCCAAGCTGGAAAGCGTGTACGGCGTGATGCACACCGGCTTCTTCCAGGATCCGCGCCTGTTGCGCGGCAAGAAGTATGAGGTGGAGGACCTGGGCGTAGGCATCGCCCGCTTCGAAAACGGTCTGTCGCTGGATTTCTACCAGGACTGGGCGCTGCACATGGACGAGATCGGCAACAACATCATCGCCGGCAGCCTGGGCGGGCTGAAGCTGATCAACGTGGATGCCTACGGCGGCCGGCTGGCCAACGCAGAGGTGTATCACAGGCAGCACCCCGAGCTGGAATTCTTCGGCTTTGAGGACGGACTGGCTGTGGACAAGAAACTGAATTGCGCCATGAACGAGTTCCCCGAACAGCAGATCAACCCGGACATCATGTGGTTCGACAACAACCAGGCGCAGTGGGCGGCCTACCTGCGCGGCGACCTGACGGACGAGACGCGCATCAACACCCCGCTGATCAACATGAACACCATGCTGGTGCTGGAAGGCATCGTGCTCTCCAACAAGCTGGGCCGCTCGGTGACCGCTGAGGAGATCGATGCGCTGACCGTGTCCACCGCCGTGCGCAAACAGGTGACCCCCTGGGGTACGTTCGAGTACGGGTTTTAAAAGGCTTGTCCACGAATTACACTAATTTCTCTAATTAGTAAGAGCATTCAAATAATCTCCGGGAGTCTGGTTTATGACTCCCGGGGTATGCACTAAGCGCGATATAGTGCAAACTCCCGGAGTTGAAGAACAAACTCCGGGAGAAGATTTCAACCCCGGGAGAAGATTTACAACCCCGGGAGTCTGGTTTATGACTCCCGGGGTATGTACTGCTCGATGTAGTGCAAGCTCCCGGAGTTGAAAAACAAACTCCGGGAGAAGATTTCAACCCCGGGAGAAGATTTCAACCCCGGGAGAAGATTTACAACCCCGGGAGTCTGGTTTGTGACTCCCGGGGTATGCACTAAGCGCGATATAGTGCAAACTCCCGGAGTTGAAAAACAAACTCCGGGAAAAGGCTTTCACCCTCGGGAGAAAACTTTCACCTCCGGGAAAAGGTTTCAACCCCGGGAGTCTGGTTTATGACTCCCGGGGTATGCATTAAATCGCATTCTCAAAATCCAGTAACCATTCAAAAACCCATTTGCGAACGAAAATACTCCAATTTGAAATTAGATATTTTGAATTTAAAGTGTAACCAACAATTGATTATCATTCTTGTGGACAAGCAATAGAGGTATAACGTTCTTCCAATTTTTTGGCATAGTCAATCAGATCTTGGTCTAAAAATCCACTTGATTTATCTAGTATTTCAAAATATGCATTACATTTCACAAAACTCAATATCGTAAAATTCATCCACTCTCTTTCATCCGGGGGGAGCCACCTAAGTAAACGCTTCCATTGAGATTGAATATGCCAAAATGTTGCAATGGCTCCAATATCAGTTAATTGCTTTTTTTCAAATAACATCTTCTTTAGATACTTCAATTCATCTATATCATTACCTCTGCCTATATAATGATCGTGTGCTTGGGTATTGTGATTGTACAAGAACAAATATACATGACCAACTTCACCACCATCTCGAGTTAATTTTTGTGAGTAGAAATTTCCGTCTAGGATGGTAGGATTTTTCCCCCCATAACTTTCAGGTAAATCCCCTTTTTGAAATAACATCTCAGCAAGTGGATATGGTGTACTTGTTGGGGTGATTGTCGGTGTTTGCGTAATCGTAGGAGTAAGAGTAATCGTTGGCAGAGGGGTGAATGTTGGGCTTGCCGTTTCAGTAGGACTGGATGTAATAGTTGGACTTGGCATAGAAGTTAGGGTCTTTTCAAATGCTTTTTCTATAACTTCTGGTGAAGGATTACAGCTTGCTAGCATTAGAAATAAAACTGTGATGATCAATATTCTTTTCATGGCGTTCCCCTTTCATAACGGAATAATCCTGAACTAGATAGGAGTTTTCAGTTCAGGGCATTACAAGCTTAGCATCCTGTAATTTATTAGTGATAATCTTAACGATATTTATTAAAAATTCAGGAGTTACCTCATCGAATTTCTTCCCATATCCCCAACAGGCAACATAGTAGTTATAATATGGAACTTCAATCCTATAACCATGCCAATAACGACCGTCTGAATCATAATATTCAGTAGTTATGCCGATTGAATGTTCCCCGTATTCTGTAAAACCGGTCTTATCCAATTTCCAGGTTTCTTCATCTCTAAAAGGTTTCTTAACATAATTATATTCTTCTATATATCGGATTACTCCTTGGCTGGAACTGTGTTTTCCTACTGAACATCCAATCCACACTGGTTCATGCCGTAAATCTGCCTGCCTTACATAATTCACATACCAACTATCCAACCTTCCGGTTTCCTCAAGAAATTTCTTAGCTCCTTCTTTATCATTTCCCCAACCAATAATTAGCTCATCATTAGAGGTCCGACCCGTAGCATCGTTATATGGTAGGAAATATTGATATTCTTTTGGTAAATCGGCCAGTTTAATCAAGAAATCTGAAGGATCCCCTTCAATCACCCTTTTATCTGCAGTCGGTGTCAAACTTGGTTCTGGTGTTTCTGTATTTGTTGGGGTGTTTGTAGCTGTTGGAAAGCTAGTTGGTGTAGGTGTCGCTGTTGGAAGTAACTTTTCAATAGCTGTTTGTGTTAATCCGATAATTACCGCAATTTTTTCTGAAGACGATTGACACCCTGTAATAAGAAGAGCAATTATTATCAAAATATACAAAGCTTTTTTCATTATTACTCCTCATTTGGTCTTGATGAATACCTTATTATTGCACATATTAGAAAATCGTTCCAAAATTTGCCAACTAAAAGTCATTTCCACACAGTCCTTTTTCATCGTTTAAAAGCATAGACCCGGTATGAAGGGCACATACCGGGTCTGAAGAACCTTGCTTTTCGAAAACCGGGTTTGTGTATTTCAAACCCGGTTTATGCTTCAAATCCGGGCCTGCGCGAGGATCATGACCCAAAACATAGACCCGGTATGTGGGCTTCATACCGGGTCTGGAAGATCTGCTTTTCTCTATTCTCGACTCTCTACTCTCGACTCTCTATTCTCGGCCATTATCCCTTGTAGAACTCAAACCAGCGCTTGCGCGTGCGTTCGGCGAACCAGGCGGCATGCTCGGTGATGGGGTAGGTATCCGGCAGGGGGATCTCCACATCCACGCCGCCGGCAACGATCGTATCGAGCGTGTTGGCTTTCATCTTTTCCATGAATTCCAGGGCGCGTTTGACCTCATCCATGCCGCACACCGGGCCGTGCCCGGGGATCACTTTCTCGATATCCAGTGTCAGCCAGGTGTGCAAGGCGGACATCCACTTCTCAGGGTCGCAGCCGGTGTCGCCGGCAAAGGGGAAGCGCTCGGAAAAGAGCAGGTCGGCGGCAAAAAGCACTTTCTCTTCCGGGTAATAACCGTACACCGAGTCGCTGGTATGCCCGCCGGCATGGTGAAATTCCACTGCCTTGCCCTGGTCAAGGATATCCAGAGTGCCGTGGAAGAGCAGGGGCGGGATGATAAATTCCGCCTCCTCCAGCCATTTGCCGCCGTCCTCCTCGCCCTGCCGCCAACGCTCGAAGGCTTCCGGGGTCCAGTCCGGGCTGGTGCGCATGTTCTCAGCCAATTGCGCCGACGCAAACAGGGTCACATCCTTGAGCCCGGACAGGCTGAACGTGTGATCATGGTGATAATGGGTGACGCAGGCAAACTTGACCGGCAGTCGGAACTTGCCTTCCAGCGTCTGCTTAAAGAGACGCGCCGCATATGGACGCATACCGGCATCCACCAGCACGATGAAATTCTCCAGGATGACCGCCGCGGCATTTGATCCCAGGCGCGGGTCGATGGCTGCCACGCAATGCGGGCTGACCTGTTCAAGATGGATCGGTTCGCTCATGGTTGTTTCCTCAGTCCAGGGTAAGCAGGCGGTTGCACATCCTGCGCCAGGCTTTCACCTCGCCCAGGGCCATGGGTTCGCGGGTGTAGGAGTGGCCTTCCCATTCGGCGGAGATTGTGCCGGAATAACCTGCGTCCAACAGCACCTGCATCAGGCGCGGGTAGGGGATGGAAGGTTCGATGCCATCTTCATTGACATGGTAGAACTTGCCGTGAATATGGCGTACGTAGGGCATGATCTCGCGCCAGTTTTCCGGCGGCATGTGTCCGAACATGGTCATGGTGCCGTTCAGTTTTCCGATGAGCTCAGGGGGGACACTGTATTTTTGCACCAATCCGCCGATGCCCTTAAATTTATCCGGGATGGTGTCCGTGTGCAGCCAGACGTCCTTTGCCTCGCTGATCAGCTCCTCCTGGACGCCCAAATCGCGCAGCTCCTGCCAGATGCCTTCCGGCACGCTGGTCATGGAGGTGCTGAAATCGGGGATGAAGCCCAGGGAGGGGGTCTGCAGGCGGTCGAAAGTCTCGCGGAATTCGATCACCTCGGGATTGTCCATCGAAAGCGGGGCGTGCAGCTCAAAGCCCATGTGCAGGTTGGCGCGCTCCAGCAAGGGCACGAACTTCTCCAGGATCTTCGTTCCCACCGAAGTCTGCAGGCGCAGCACGGGGAAGCCCAACCGCACCGCAGAATCGATCTGACGCTGCAGGTACTCGATCTTCTCGTCGTCGGTCATCAGTCTGCCCGGCCGGCGGCCAAAGTCCATG
>DAONEZ010000022.1:0-12711 GCA_035403345.1 Anaerolineaceae bacterium | reverse complement strand
TGGCGTTCATGCCAGTGGATCTTTCCAGCACTTCCTGGGGGCAGAAATGGATGCAAAGTTCGCAACCCTTGCAGCGGTCAGGGATCAGGTACACCTGACCGTGCGGGATGCTGAATTTCTCCAGGTTGAGAGGCTTTCGATCGAAAACTCTCATGCGAATCCTTTGCAACTGTAAAACACGAGGACGTTAGGATTATTATACAGAAAAATCGGAATAACACACGCGATTCAGCTCGATTTATTTACACATTCTGAGATTCCCACATTTAATCAAGTTGGGGAGTATCTTCTGCTTACAGTAACTTGAAGAAAAATATAAATATAGACAATGATCAAACAACCAATAAAATCACCCCGCTACATCTCGAGTAGCGGGGCGAAAGTTGGAATTAAAACTTACAGGCTTACGATCGAACCAGCAGCCAGGAACCAAATCATTAAGCTGGCAAACATGATCGCGCCCAGGTAGATTTTTCCAGTGCGGCGGTAGAACCACACCAGCAGCCAGATGAGGATCATGAATTCCGGGATGTATACCTGGAGCATGAGCGGCCAGAGAGCACTGAATTGCGGCAGTTTCAGCAATTCGAATCCGGGACCGGCATTAAACAAATACCAGGGCAGATATTGGATGAGCCAGACGATTAGCAATCCAGTCAGCATGGCAAAGCAGGCTTTGATCCACCACAGCCATTGCGTTTTGGCTGGTGTGGAAGCTTCCTTCTGCCGGATTTGACCGAACAGGAATACACCGCCATTGATCAGTAGGAACAACAATGCCGGAATCATGTAGAGGAAGAACAAACCAACCCGTTCAGCGTTTGAGAACTGGCGCATATATGGCCAGACGAAGCGGAATTCCTGTCCAAGCATCACCTGGAAGAAACCTTCCAGCAGGTAAAGGATCATGAACAGGATGAATCCCAGCAGGAATGTCTTGCCGATCAGTTTCCAATCCAGCACGAACTTTTCCTTGTCAAAGGAAGCACCCATATCGTACATGGTCACGCCCTGTTTTTTATGCGCGCCTTTGTACCAGATCGTGAACAGGACAACGCAAATGGCAGCGTTCACTAGTAACCAGGCAAAGACACCATTCCCGACCTGTAATTTCAACCAGGGGAATATGGCTTCATACTTGTCGCTCAGCGCACTCCATTGAGTGAAGATCGGGTAGGTGATGCCGCCGATCAGGAAGTTTATGGTAGCGAATAACCACCAATTGCCTTTGGTAGCCACGTAGCGGTTTGGCATAGGTTGGGCGACTGGGGCAAAGAATTTGGTCGCCAGCAGTAGGTTCGTTAATGGGAGCAACAGGAATATGGCAAAGAGAAGGGTGATCAGTCCGAAGATTTCTTTCCACCAGAATACCTGGTTGTTGGCATCCAATCCTGAAACACCGCCTTTGAGTGCTTCCTCCATCCAAGTTATCGCTTCGTACACAGCCTTGTGAGTTAACGGAAGGAAATGGTGCTCCATGTTTACCAGGGCAGCTCGCCTGGCAGTTCCATCTGAAAAGTTACCGTAGGTGGTATCCCATTCCACTGGACCGGTTATCCCGAAACTGGAGATGCGGGTTTCGTTGGATGGAAGCGAATCGACCGTTAACAATCACTCGCGGAAGAGCGAAAATTCGTCATAGCGCGCCTGGGTCAATAGCAAATTGCGCATAGTGGGCGCGCCGGCTGTACCACATTGTGGATTAAGCGCATTGATCTCGGGGTTGATCGCTCCAAGGATTGTTGTGAGGATCGCCCCGAGGGAATGCCCCATCACACCGATATTTGCGGCATCCACGTAAGGCAGTGATTTTACATACAGGTAGATACTCTCCATTCCTGCCGTGGAAGCTCCAGTCAGAATCCCCCCAAGTTCAAACTTGGGATCCGAATCTCCATGCCCCAGGATGTCAGGAGAAACAACCACGAATCCTCGCCGGGATAGCTCGATGGCCATTGAGTCGTCCACCAATTTATCGTTTTGGTATCCATGAATATTAATAACTGCCGGGGCTTTGCTTTCGACTGTAGCGGTTACCGGAAGATACAATCTAGCCGCTATCTTGTTGCCTGCCTCATCGGTGATGAAAATGTTATCAACCTTAACTTTGCCCCAATCGGTTTCGATCAATCGAGCCATGCCTGCTGCAAGGGTTATGATCACTACCATGATGATGATCCAGTTGACGGATCTCTTGACACTCGTGTTCATGATTCCTCCAAAATAATTCTGAATGCGCGGTTTGACGTGAACTTACAGTCTGGCTTAAAAAGAGTATTGACCGAATATAAAGACCGAACACCAATTCCGGAAACTAACCCGCATCAGTGAGGTCAATCTTCGTCCTCAGGAAATCCCCTCCTTTCTTATGGTCTCCCCTGTGGAACCCACATTATGATTTTGTGCGCATACAATGAGTTTCGTAATTTATTATAGCAAGTCAAATATAAAATACAACAAGGTTCTTATTCGATTCTCAAAGAATTAGTAAAGTGGGATTGGTGCGTGGTTTTCTATCCACCTAACTACTTAGTCCTTCTGGCACTCCCTGCAGTAATACACGCTGCCGCCCATGTAAGCTTCTTTGAAGATCGGCGCGCCGCACTGCGGACAGGGTTGGGCGTTGTTCTTCGCGCACATGACCACCGCGTAACCGCCCGGATTTCCAAAGAGGTCGGTCTCAGTGTCCCGACCTCCCAGGCGGACCATTTCCGCCAGGGTGGACGTGAGGCTATCGAACAGCGCCTTCTCCTCTCTTTCGCTCAAGGTGTTTACCTTTTTGCGAGGGGAGAGACGGGCATGCCAGAGGATATCCTGCAGCACGCCATTACCAAGCCCGGGGATGCGCTGCTCGGTGGCCAGGGCGGCCTTCAAGCTCAGTTTTTGCACGGCATCCGGCGCCAATAATCGGTGAAAATAAGGCTCGTCAAAATCATCGCTCAACGGCGGGATCTTGCTCTTAGCTGCCAGGTAATAGGGATTATCGTACACGACCGAATCCGGCCAGCACACCAGCCCGCCGTACATCTGAACGGAGGCTGCCAGATGGCTGTCGTCTGTGAAGCACAGCAGGAGCTGGTGCTTCTGCGGCAGGGGAAGGCCCGGTTCAAGATAACGCAGGTTCACCCCATCGCTGAAGGTCAGGGTGGTGTGGTCAGTTTTAAGCTCCAGGGTACCGCCGACAGCCCGGGCGGTACGCAGCACTTCGCCGGTGAGGCGCACAGGGTAATCCGCCGGGTCGCCGTAGTACCAGGCGAACTTGTGCGGGCTGGCTGCGGCGGTGACCTGCTGGATGCCTTTACCTGCCAGGCTTGCATTAACCTGTCTTGCCAGTGTGACGGCTTCAGGGATCTCGATCATGGGATTCTCCTTTCGGTCAACAGCCGAGAAAGTTTCAATGTAAAGAATTCATACTTAACGATGATTAAGTATATACTCGATGTCCCCGTAAAAATATACTGAGTTTGTGCAGCAGCTCTGAAAAAACTGGTCTTCTAGATCACAGACCGTTTACCAAATCAGGATAATGTTCATCCTGAAGTAACTCGTCCATTATGTGTCACATAGTTCTTTAAGGAAATCCGGCACATGGGTATTGAAAATATGAACCATGGTTTCCACAGGAACCTGCATGCCATCCCGACCCCATTTGGTTGTCAAAGCGGCGAGTGCTTTAATCGTGTAATCTAATTCGACAATTTCAGCACTTGTCCAAATGTGGTTCTTGCGCATTTCTACATTGGTTTTCACTGCATTGAAGCCCCCACGATACCCATATTCCAGAATGGAATTATTATCATGTTCCCAATAGATCCTGGTGAAAAAGACCTTGCGTTCCTGGAGTCTTTGGAACATGATGCGATGCCCCTGGTCCCAGGTGAGAGTGTCTCCGATCTTATACAGTGTTGCTCCCATCATTTGGTCCCATAGCCATTGGGGGACGGCATAGATATCGCAGAAATGGGAATAAAAGGTTGACCTTGGAACGCCGCTGAGTTGACATAATTCAACCACGCTGATATCGGACAGTTTTTTCGTCTGCACCAGTTGTTCCAAAGCAGAACATATCTGTAAGCAAATCTCATTGGTTTTTGTCAATTCCTGCACCCCTCGGTCGGCAATATTGCGTCTCTTCCTGCATATATCCTTCTGCCTCGTCTGATTAATTAATCCTGCACATAATACCCGAATTGTCCAATTAATCAAGATATTTTTAGACACTTTTCAAAAAATGTATGTTGATGTGGAAATAGGGCTTCATTAGAATAAGTGAATTCATGGTTCCAAGTTTGTTACAGTGATCTCAATCTCGGGAAAACCGGGAAAAATTAAAAGGAGAATTGGAATATGAGCAACAAGTTATCACGTAGGGATTTTTTGAAAGGTGCTGCAATTGGATCGGCCAGTTTAGGTATTATTGGCGTGGCGGGCTGCAAGCCGCGGACCATCGGAGAAGAGGCAGCTAACCAGGCTGCTGGTACTGCTGCTCCAGTTGCTGGTGTGGAGGGTTCCTCAACTTCCATCCCTGAATCTTTGACTGTTGCCGAGTTCAAGGATTCAGTTGTGGAAATCGAGCCCATCACAAGTTTTAGCGGCGAGGTTACCGCTGACGTTGTAGTGGTCGGCGCGGGTGCTGCTGGCGTAGTGGCTGCCATCACCGCCGCTGAGGAAGGCAGCTCAGTTGTTCTGCTGCAGAAACAGGCGGCAGTGGTCTCCCAGGGGAACTGCGGTTCCGGTTTGATTCTCGATGAAAGTGACCCGGAAGGATTGCTACGCTACGTTCATCATACTAACAGCCTGAACAATTGGCGCTCGGACCCCAATCTGCTCAAAGCCTATGTGATGAACTCGGGCGAGGCGATCAACTGGGTTTATGACCGGGCTCGCCTGAATGGAACTGCTGCAGACAAACCCAATGATAAAGGCTTGTTCATTTACCTGAACACCAGCCAGGATTTTACCGGCGAATGGTCGGACGGTCGCTATTGCAGATTTGATTACGGGACCGCAAAAGCCCACATGTACGCTCCCTGGATGGGTCCGAAACCCAATAATATCGGTACCTATCTGCAATACGTGCTCGAAGAAGCAGTCGCTGAATTTGGCGGCAAACTAAAGGTCTTTTACAACACCCCGGGCGTTCAGGTCATCAAGAGCGACGGCAAGGTCAATGGTGTGGTAGGCAAACTGTCCGACAATTCCTATGATAAGTTCAATGCCAACAAGGCGGTCATCCTGGCGACTGGTGATTACCAGAATAATAATTCCATGGTGAACCGCTGGTGCCCTGATGTGGCTGATTTTGATCGCAAACAATTTCAGAAAACCGGTGACGGTCACTTGATGGCGATCACTGCTGGAGCAGTCATGGAAAACCTCGGCCATACCAAAATGCTGCACGACTTCGATGCAGGCTTGATGTATGAAGAGCCGTTCCTGTATGTCAACATGAAGGGTCAGCGCTTCTGCAATGAGTTTGTCGGGTTTGTTTACATGAACGATATCATGGTCCACCAGGATATCTACAAAGGCGGCGCGAACTACACCGATCCTGATAAAGGCTCCAAGGGCTGGTATTGCCAGATCTATGACAGCGATTACATGAGCCACGAATCCGTCAGCGGATTAGTTCCTCCTCCTGTTATGGAAAAGTATATGCCCGCCATCTCTGATGATGACTATGCTGCCTCTCATGATGGCGCCAAGCGCACGGGTGTGTTCGCCAACTTGATTGACACCTGGCGTGCTGATACCCTTGATGAACTGGCGGATAAGTTGGGAATTGAGGATAAAGCTGCATTCCTGGCCTCCGTCCAGCGCTACAATGAACTGTGCGAGAAGGGTGTGGATGAGGACTTTGGCAAGGACGCCAAATGGATGTATGCGATCAAGACAGCCCCATTCTATGGGATCCGCCGCCATTTGCGCATTTCATCCCTGGACTCCGGTGTGTACACCAACGCCAACGGCCAGGCGCTGGACAAGGACAAGAACGTCATCGAAGGACTGTACTGCGTGGGCAACCTGGGCGGCCAGTTCTACGGTGGAGCGGATTATCCGTTCCATGCCACTGGACTCTCCATTGGCCGCTGCTACACTTTCGGCCGCATTGCCGGCAAGCATGCCAATTCACTACCCGGTGGGACAGGAACTGTGGAAGAAACCGGGACAACGGCAATCTAACTGACGCATTCTTCCTGAGAGTGGACACCGACCGCTTCAATATCACGCGGTCGGTGTTTTTTTATTTCTTGGCAGCACGTCAGGGGCGTTTGCTATTTAGGACTCAGAGTATAAAGATGAAGTGGATCGGGTTGTATCATGATTGAGACAATTGTCGAAGACAGGATATTGGTTTGCCCAAGTTTGAATTTGCAGCGTAACATGCCTTATAGAAATGACACGGTCGTTTTTATAAATGCCTTCACCCTTGACAGCAATCCTGGATTGAATAAAATAGATATATATGGATATCCACATATCTTATATGGATTAAGTCACGATGATTGATGCCCGCTTACGCGATGAAGTCATGCAATTGCACGCCCAGGTCTGTGCCGCCCTGGCAGACCCGACGCGCATTTTATTGCTTTACAGCCTTGCGGATGGACCTCGTTCAGTGGGGGATATGTCCAAAAACCTGAACATCAGCCAACCCACCGTTTCCCGTCATTTGCAGAATTTGCGTAACCGCCGCATGGTAACCTCAACGCGGGAAGGGCAAAACGTTTATTATGCATTAACGGACGTGCGCATCATCCAGGCACTGGACCTGCTCAGGGCAGTGATGGCGGATACGCTCTCCTACCAGGCAACCCTGGCGGAAAAAGTTGACCTAACCCAAAACTCTGGAGGAATTTTAGAATGAAGAATTTTGTTATCCTGGGTGCAGGCACCGCCGGCACCATGCTCGTGCATGAGATGCTGCGTAAGCTAAACCCCAACGAATGGAAGATCACCATGGTGGACAAGGATGATGACCATTTCTACCAGCCGGGTTATCTCTTCCTGCCATTTGGCCTGTACCAGCCCAAGGACGTGGTCAAACCCAAGCACAAATTCATCCCGGGCAGCGTGAACTTTATCCTGTCCGAGGTCGAACTGATCGAGCCGGACAAGAATCAGATCAGGCTGGTGAAAGACAACCAGGTGCTGCCCTATGATTACCTGGTGATTGCCACCGGAGCCGACATCCACCCAGAGGAAACCGAGGGGCTGAAGGAAGACGGCTGGCGGCAGAACATTTTCGACTTCTACACCGCCGACGGCGCTGCTGCCTTGGGGAAGTTCCTCCAAAAGTGGGAAGGCGGTCGGCTGCTGGTGAACGTGGTGGAAAATCCCATCAAGTGCCCGGTGGCCCCGCTCGAGTTCCTCATGCTGGCGGATTGGTATTTCAGCAAACGTGGCATGCGCAACAAGGTGGAACTCACCTATGCCACCCCGCTCTCGGGTGCCTTCACCAAGCCGACTTCTTCCAAAGCGCTTGGTGGCATGCTTGAGAAAAAGAATATCAAACTTGAAACCGATTTCTATGCCGGTTCTGTGGACACCTCGCGGAATATGCTGGTCTCATTCGATGAGCGCGAACTGCCTTACGACCTGCTGGTCAGTGTGCCCACCAACAAGGGCGCAGATGTGATTAAGCGCTCCGGAATGGGTGATAGCCTGAACTTTGTTCCCACCAAGAAGGACCTGCTGCAATCTGAAAAGTGGGAGAACATCTGGGTGATGGGTGACGCCGCCAACATCCCTGCCTCAAAAGCCGGAGCAGTCATCCACTTCCAGGCGGACATCGTGGTGAAGAATATCCTGCAGCACATGAAGGGCAAGGAGATGACCCATAAGTTCGATGGCCACTCCCTGTGCTACATCGAAAGCGGTTATAACAAAGCGGTTCTGATCGACTTCGCCTACGAGCAGGAACCCATATTCGGCTCCTATCCATTCCCTGTTGTTGGGCCTTTCTCACTATTGAAAGAGACCACCATCAATCACTGGGGAAAACTGGCTTTCCGCTTCATGTATTATGACCTGCTGCTCAAAGGCATTCCGGTGCCCTTGCCCAGCCGCTTCAGCATGGCTGGAAAAGTAGTCGAGAAATAAGTAATAACCATTCAATCATTAGAATAAAAGGAGATAAAAGTTATGCCTACAAAAGTAATCGCAGGAAAAGAAGTACAGGTCAATGACGAAGGGTACTTGACCAACCCGGCGGAATGGACCAAAGAGATCGCTATCGAGATTGCCAAAGAAGAAGGCATTGAATTGACCGAAGCGCACTGGAAGGTGATCGACTTCTCCCGTTCAGCGGCAGCCTCCAACGGTGCTTCTCCCACGCTGCGCACGATTACTGACGGTTCGGGCGTTTCCACCAAGGAGCTCTTCGGCTTGTTCCCCAAGGGACCTGCCAAAAAGGTCGCCAGGATCTCTGGGCTGGGCAAACCGGAAGGCTGCGTCTAACAGGTATTCCACCCACGGCCGAGCCTGGGTATCACTTTCATAAAGGATAATGAAAATGGCAGAAGAACCCCGCAAGATCGCTTTTATCTGCTCCAAAGGCAACCTGGACATGGTTTACCCCGCCCTTGTTATGGGTTGGGCAGCGCTGGGCAACGGAATTGACGTGACCATCTTCTTCACCTTCTGGGGAATGGACATGATCAACAAAGCCCGTGTGGATCACCTGGAGATTCCGCCCATCGCCAACACCAGCATGAAAATGAATATGATGGGCATCCCCGGATATATTGGCATCCCGCAGATCTTTGGCATCATCCCCGGCATGACCGCTTTTGCCAGCTGGCTGATGAAGAAGAAGATGAAAGGGCTCAAAGTTCCCCCGGTGCGCGAGTACCTTGAAATGATGGTGGACGGCGGTGCCAAGCTATATGCCTGCAAGATGTCAGTGGATATGTTCGACCTCAAGAAGGAAGACTTTATCCCGGGTGTGATCGATATTGTGACCGCCAGCGACTTCATGGACATGACCGAAGGCGCACAGATCGTCTTCATCTAATTTATAACTATCTACCGAATACCGGGTTTGTGCTTTTCAAACCCGGTATTTGCATTAATTCATTGGCTGAAAACTAATTGTTTTTCTTGCACTTACCTTCTGCTATACGATATCCACCAGGCTGTTTGTGCGCAGGATATCATACTGGCGCGGCAGCCGGCCGGAGTAAGTCATAACCAGGTTTTGGCGGGCGCGGGTCATGGCCATGTACATCAAGCGAAATTCGCTGACTTCCTCTGCAGGGTCCTGGAAGGTAAACTCCAGTTGCGGGATGATCACAGCTTCAGTTTCCAGTCCCTTAAACCTTTGGATGGTCTCAAGATTAACCTGTAATCCTTTTAGTGCTTTTAGAAGTTTGTAGTAATCCTTCCTGCCATGAGAAAGAACTGCAATTTGCCCCTCCGGAATGCCTTCACTCCTTAGCGAGTGAACCAGGTTAGGCAGGTCATTCAATTCTTCTGTGGTGTTCCGGTAATACTTGATCAATGGCAGAGGTCCCTGGCGCATGGTTTCCGCCCGAATCTCCGGCGTGACACGTTCACCTTCCTCCGCCAGTGATTGTTGGATCTCCGGATTATCCGCGATCATGGCATAAGCTGCCCGGTAGATCTGATACGTATTCCGGTAGGGCACACGCAGCCAGCGGGTGCGTCCGACGACCGGGATACCCTTTTCCTTCCAACTGAAGTGGCGATAGATGCTCTGCGATGGGTCATCAGCCAGGAAGATTGACCCGGAATCCGCTTTGACAAGGCGATTGATAACGGAAAACCAGGCGGGCGCCCAATCCTGGGCTTCATCGATCAGGATGGCATTATATTTTCTTCCCAACCCCGGTTGCTCTTCCAATAAAGCAGTCGCCTGCAGGGGAAGTTCCTCCCAATCAAAGGATTTCTTTTCACGAAGGAATTGCCGATAGGCTTCAAGGACATCATAAATACCTGCCCTGTCCTCGTCGGTTAATCTGCGTGCCTGACCTTTCCCTTTGCGGTCCATAATCAGGTATTCAGCGCGGGAAGGCAGTCCGATTTCTCTCAACCAATTGATCTCTTCTTTCACATATTCCTTGCCGAGACGCATCAGGATCGGGAAATTCGGACGGGTCTTTTGCAGCCATTCCTCAAAGTGGTCCTGGATATGTTGCTGAGAAGGATTGATTGAAAGGATGCTTTCGCATAGATTGTGAAAGGTGCGTACCTGGACGTTTCTTTCACCCTTTAATGCTTCAGATAACTGGGTTTGGAGTGGTTTGTTAAAGGTTAATACCGCAATTTTCCACTCATGGTATTCCGCGGCCAAAAGCCGGGCACGTTGAATGAGTACCAGTGTTTTGCCGCTGCCGGAAAACCCCCTTACCAGGCGGATGGCTGTGTTTTGGCTGAGTTGCTCTCCCTGAGGAGGCAGATCTGGTTTCACTTCCTGAGGTTGAGGTTCGACGAACAATACCTCCTGCTGCGCTTGTGGTTCAGTAGGTTGTGGAGCGACCTCTTTGGGTGCCACGCGGATTTCTTCACTGACCAGCCTTTCCTGTTGTTCGTCCAGTACAAACGGCGGTTTACCGGGCAGTTCAATTTCCAACACCGGGTAGATGGTGGCTCGAACATCATCGAGCACTTTACCTGTCAATTGCCCCAGTCGCCAGGCAGGCATTAAGTTTTTGCAGCGGCTTAATAAAATATCAGGATTCTCCAGGTCTGATTTACCCAGAACATATTCCTCACCCCAGGGTCTTCTCAATTGGGTGATCAAGGAGGGAGGCAGGTTTATCAGAACTGCGGCATGTCCCCAGGGAATATTTCCTGCTTCCTCCCGGTTTTCCATTCGATCCTTTAATTCGTTTTTGAGGTCGATGGCCAGGTCCCGGGCAGTAAAAACCGGGTTTGTCTCAGTACGAACTTCATTTTGCCTGGTAATGACTTCACAGGTGTGAGGGGTTATTTTTGTTATAGTTACCCAATCTTTGACTTCCAGGACGATCAAGCCATAATTAGCGAGAATGATGAAATCCGGGTAGCGGATCTCGCGCTTTTTGTAAACCGGGGTCTCAACATAGACGGTAAATTCCTTGGGCAGGTTCTGTTTTAGGAGCTTCAGGGTTACGTGTTCGCCATAAGTAGCATTTTCCCTTAAGAAACCAATAATTTCTGCCATACTTTTCCTCCGCTAATCGTTAAGATCTCCATAATCATTTATCCTTCCACTCTCCCACATACTCCTTGTGCGCTGCCAACAGCGCTTCCACCAGTGGTTTGGCGCGGGAATAGGACTGTACCAGCGGGTGTGCCATCAGCGCATCGATGGCCAATTTGCGCGATCGTTCCCGGACCGCCTGGACCGCCAGGGTCTCGTACAACTTGACCGAGCGCATCAACCCCAACTGGGCAGGCTGGATTTCGTCCATCTGCAGCGGATGGATGCCGTTTCCGTCCACGCGACAACTCACTTCCACCACATCTTCAAAAACCATGCCAGGAATTGCGCCTTCGTTTGGCACGTTCAAGGCGGTATTGATCTCCACACCCGAGCTTAAGGCTTTGATAATGGATAGCGCGACGCCGGCGTAACCCTCTCCCGCTTCTGCAGGGATGTCCGCGTCAAAAAGCTGCTCAACAATTTCCGCATGACCCTCGTGGGCGTACTGCATGTAAGTCGCGTTGCGGCGTTTCTCGTAGCCGAAGAAGGTGCGCAGCGCACGCTCCGGATCGCGTTCCACTCTGATCTCCTCCAGTTGGGCGATCAACCTTTGATTCAGGTACAGGATCTCTTCCCCGCGCGTCCGTTTTTCAGCCCGCACCGCCTCAAGCGCTTTATCAGCGTAATAGTAGTAGTACAGGTACTCGTTCAGGAACATGCCCGCATGTCGCACAAGTGCAGGTTCAAAGACAGGCTGGTGCTCCTGCAGGAAACGCTCATCCGCCATGGCACGAGGCAGCAGATCTTCATCTCCTTGCCAGGCGTGCCGGCACCACGAGAGGTGATTCAAGCCGAATACCTGCGCGCGGATGGAGCGTGGCTCAACTCCAGCCCACTTTGCCACGGCGGCCTGGGCGGTATTACCGCTGTCGCAGATGCCCACGGTGCGCGCAAAACCGGCATCGCGCAGTGCCTGGGTGACCAGCCCGGCCGGGTTGGTGAAGTTGAACATCCAGGCTTGCGGACTGAGCTCCTTTAGCAGGCGTGCGTACTCCAGTAGGACGGGGATACTGCGCAGTGCCATGGAAAAGCCGCCCGCACCGGTGGTCTCCTGCCCCAAAACACCGTGGTCCAGCGCGATCCGTTCATCTAGCACGCGTCCTTGCTCAAACCCGGGGCGAATGGTGGTGACCACATGGTCAGCCCCGGCCAGTGCGCTGAGCGGGTCGGTGGTCAGGGTCAGGCGGAAAGGATCCTCTGCGCGCCGCACCAGTTCGCGGCACAGTCCACCCATCAGCTCAAGTTTGCGCTCGTCCACATCCATCCAGTCGGATCGGGCGATGTTGGTGGCGCTCATGTTCTCGCGCTCGCCCTTGGAAAGGCGGCGATCCGGCATGGGGGTCAGCCAGATATCGGCATCCAGCCCGATCTGATGGTGGCCTCGGGTGTCGTGGCCCGATCCGACTCGGGCCGCCTTTATGACCGCTTCCACGGTCGGATCATCTTTCCGATCCGCGACGCGCGCGGACGGGTGATCAGCCTTGGCGGGCGCAGCCTCGATC
>DAONEZ010000021.1:9027-12738 GCA_035403345.1 Anaerolineaceae bacterium | reverse complement strand
GAAACCTTCACCACCGCCCCGGCCTTCACCTGGTTCTCGCTGGTCAATTCCTTGCCAAGGAAGCGCACGATGAACTCGCCCATGCGGAATGAAAACAACCGGTTGACGTTGCTCACAAGCGCAGTGATGATGCCCACAAGACCGAAGGAACCCACTCCCAACAGGCGGGCAGCGAAGATGCTTTGCACCAGGCTGAGCATCAGGCTGATGCTATTGGAACTGAATAAATATCCGGTATTTTTTAGAACACGGCTGAAGACCGGGTCTTTGCGCAAGTAGGCCTTGATGCGCTCGATTAATCGTTTCATGGAGTGAGAACGTGCTTGGCCCAATCGCGCTGTTCGCGGTACCAGTTCACCAGGTTGGTGATGCCTTCGTCCAGCGAGACCTTGGGTTCCCAACCCAACAGCCTGCGCGCTTTACTCACGTCCGCCCAGTTGGCGTCCACATCCGCGGGGTGGCGCGGGATATAAGTTACATTGGCTTTCTTGCCCAGGCGCTCTTCGATTTTTTGCAGTAACTCGTTAATCGTGATGGTCTCGTGTCCGCCCAGGTTGATGATCTCGTACCCCAACGGTTTCATGGCCTTCAACACGCCGTCGGCGATGTCATCCAGGTAGGTGAAGCCGCGCATCTGGCTGCCGTCGCCGGTGATTGTCACGGGCTTGCCTTCCGCGATCCACTGGGCAAATCGGAACATGACCATGTCCGGGCGTCCGGCCGGGCCGTATACAGTGAAAAAGCGCACCACAGTGGTATCCAGCCCGAACAGGTGATGATAGGTATAAGCCATCACCTCAGCCGCCTTCTTGCTGGCGGCGTAGATCTGCAAAGGATGGCTGGAATCGGCCTCTTCGGGGGTAGGCAGGGGCGGGTTGGCGCCGTAGATCGATGAGGTCGAAGCCATCACCAATTTGGGCACGCTATTCTTCTTGCACCACTCCAGGATGTTGAGCGTGCCGGCAGCGTTGGTCTGCAGGTACACTTCCGGCATTTCCACGGCCTGGCGCACACCCGCGCGGGCTGCCAGGTGAATGACAGCCGAAATATCCCGGTACTTTGCAGACAGGTTATCAAAAAAACCTGGATTGCAGATGTCATCTTTGATAAAGGTGAAGGCTTTAACGCCTTCCAACTGCTTCAGGCGCCACTCCTTCAACCGGATATCGTAGGAATCATTGAGGTTGTCCACCCCGACGATCTCATGCCCTTTTTCCGCCACGCGTTGAATAACGCGGCGGGCGATGAAACCGGCAGCACCTGTGACCAATACCCTGGACATTAGAACCTCACTACCTTGGGATGATTCATGCCTGCAACTCCGAGCGCGTTACGCGTGTCAACGATCAGTTTGGATTCCTTGAGGATCTCAGCGTAATCATAGACCTTGTGGTTGGTGACGATCACCACGCAATCCGCTTTCTTCACGGCCGGCATCAATTCAGGCACTGACCTGATCTCCCAACCTTCCTCATTGATCTTTTCGATGTAGGGATCGTGGTAGCTGACGTGAGCGCCTTTTTGCTCCAGCAAGCGGATAACATCAATGGCCGGGCTTTCGCGCAAGTCGTCGATATCCGGTTTGTAGGCCACACCGAGCACAAGCACATCGCTGCCCTTGAGCGATTTTTCGTGGTCATTGAGCGCGTCCTGTACCTTGGTGAGCACGAAGCGCGGCATGTTGGTGTTAATCTCCGAAGCCAGGTCAATGAACTTAGCCGTGTAGTTGAGTGAACGCATCTTCCAGGACAGGTAAAGCGGGTCAATGGGGATGCAGTGACCACCCAAACCGGGGCCGGGGTTGAAGCGCATGAACCCGAAGGGCTTGGTAGCAGCCGCGTCGATCACTTCCCATACGTCCACGCCCAACCGGTCGCACATCAACGCCAGCTCATTAACAAAACCGATATTGATCATGCGGAAGGTGTTTTCCAGCAGCTTGGCCATCTCCGCCACCTCGGTGGAGGAAACCGGCACGACCTTGTCCAGCGCCTGGGCATACCAGGCCGCCGAGACCTCCGTGCAGGCAGCCGTGATGCCGCCGATCACCTTGGGTGTGTTCTTGGTGGTCCAATCGGTACGCCCGGGGTCCACCCGCTCTGGTGAGAAGGCCACAAATATATCCTCGCCCATTTTGAGGCCGCTCTTTTCCGTCAAGGTCGGCAGGATGAGTTCGCGCGTGGTGCCCGGGTAGGTGCTGGATTCCAGCACCACCACCATGCCGGCATGCACGTAGGGTGCAATGCCTTCAGCTGCACTAATAATGAAGGAAAGGTCCGGGTCGCCGGTTTGGCGCAGCGGGGTGGGCACGCAAATGGCAACTGCGTCCATATCCTTGAGCACCGAGTAATCGGATGTGCCGCGTAATTTTCCGTTCTCCACCAGTTTGCTCACCACTGGCGTGGGGATGTCCATGATGTAACTTTCGCCCTTGTTGAGCATTTCCATCTTGGATTTGATCGGATCGATGCCGGTTACATCAAAACCGGCGTTGGCAAACACGGTCGCAAAGGGCAATCCAACATATCCCATACCCATGACTGCCACGCGCGCGGTCTTGTTGGTTAACTTTTTGATCAATTCAGTTTTGTAATCCATTCTTCACCTGTTTCTAAAACAAAGATAATTGTTCCGGGGGTTCTTCAGCAATATCAATGATATTCTTCGGTTCAACTGACATGCTGGTGATCCTTCCGGCAGAGCGTGACTGCTGAATCGCTTTTGGAAGGTTACGGAAATCTTCCATCAGGACCGGCTTGAGTGAAGGTTGATGCAGGGCGGCAGCCGGGTGATACATGGGCACGATCAGGCGGTCGCTCACCCAGGCCGGCTTGCCGTGGATCTCGCTGATGCGCCCGTAAGGCAGGAACTTGGACATCGAGATCCTCCCCAGGGTCACGATGACGCAAGGGTTGATCACTTCGATCTGTTTGTCCAGGTAATAAGAACAAGCCAGTAATTCCTCCGGAAGAGGATCGCGGTTTCCGGGTGGACGGCATTTCACCACATTTGCGATGAACACCTTATCCCGATCGTAGCCGGCTTCTTCCAGCAATTCATCCAGGAATTTACCCGCCTGTCCCACGAAAGGGCGGCCTTGTTCATTCTCGTAGAACCCCGGCCCCTCACCGATGAACATCAGTTCAGAGTTGAATGGTCCTTCTCCAGGCACGGCATTCTTGCGGGAAAAGTGCAGCGCACATTTTTCACATTTCGAAACCTGGTCAGCAATGTCTGCAAGGATCTGTACCGGGTACAAGCTCACCCTCCGTAATCTGGATGGTCTTTAGAATAAATCCTATTTTACTCTACTGCAGCGATTCCAAGTGCGCCAGGTCAAGTTTCTCCAGGTTCATCATCACGGCGTCCTCGCCGTTATCCTGGTAATAGCGCTTGCGGATGCCGACTTCCTCATACCCGAACAGGCTATACAGTCTGCGTGCCGCCAGGTTGCCCGCGCGAACTTCCAGAAAGGAGCAGGCAGCTCCCGACCGGACGGCATCGATCAGGGTGAATGCCAGCAGCCGCTGCGCGATGCCTTGCCTGCGGAAAGCCGGGTCAACCGCCAAAGTGGCAATGTGCACTTCATCTACGATCAACCATGCCACAATCATGGCTACGATATACATGGAACCATCCGCCAAGGGTGTCTCCGCCACCCAGCAGCGGGAGACCTCATTCTCTTCCACTTCAAACTTGAAGGAACTATCC
>DAONEZ010000021.1:0-9017 GCA_035403345.1 Anaerolineaceae bacterium | reverse complement strand
GAAATGTGATCCAAAGCACGAATGCGCTCAAGATCAGTACTGCTCATGCGCCTGATGTTGATTTCAAGCCGGGGTTGAGCACTGCTCACTCGGGGATGGCTCCAGCCACATGCAAGTAGATGGGAGCCAGTGAAATTGGATCATCCACTTTGCCCGCCTTCCAGCGCTCCCATGCCATTTCCGCCAACAGGCTGGTGCGGCGCATGCCGAGGGCGGGGGATACCAGCATGGCATTCTTCCACTTACGTCCGATCACCTTGCGGTCTTCCGGGCTCATTTCACCCAGAATGTGCGTCGGTCCTTCGATGCTCTCGGAGATCTGTTCTGCAGTCATCACCGTTAATTCGCCTGCGGGCGTCCAATCCTTGCCATCCGAACCGAACCACTGCACCGCATAACGCGACCTTCCGGCAGGCAGCAGCAGGAGAGCAGGATTTTGCGAGGGCGGCAGAGAACGCGCCAGGAATTCGAAGGTGGGAATCCCCAGGATCGGGAGATGCAGGGCTAGCGCCATACCCTTGGCAACCGCCAGCCCGATACGCAAGCTGGTGAAAGAACCAGGCCCAAGGGCAACAGCCAGGGCCTGCAGATCGGTCGGCTTAACGGCGCTGCGTTTCAATAATGCATCAATAGCTGGGGCGAGTTCGACGGTGTGATGGCTGGCAGTGCGCCAGGACATTTCGGCAACCACCTGCCCTTCCATATAAAGGGCAATGCCCATCGTTTGCGTGGAGGTATCCAGGGCTAACAGCATCTCAACCTCCAAAGGCCAGGCGTTTAAAATCTTCCATCAGCTTTTCATACCGGCTGCCGTGTGGGGTCATTACCAGGTTGCGCTGGTCTTCACCTACCCAGGTGAAATTGATCTCCAGGTAGTCCTCCGGTAGGGCCGCGCGGATGCGCTCCGCCCATTCTACGATCAACACACCTGAAGCGAGATACTCGTCCAGGTCCAGGTCTGCCGCTTCTTCCAGGGAGTCGATGCGGTAAGCATCCAGGTGATGCAGCAGGTTGCCGTCAGTGCGGCTGTACTGGTTGATGAGTACAAAGGTCGGGCTGGAAACCTGGTCGCGCGAGTCCCAGCCCTTGGCAAAGCCCTGCACGAAGGTAGTCTTGCCTGCACCCAGGTCTCCTGAGAGGCAATACACATCTCCCGCCCTGGCCAGGGAACCCAGGCGTACCCCCAGGCGGCGCGTCTGTTCAACGCTGCGGCTGACGAAATCAACGCAATTGGCAGAAAAGATTGGCATAATGCACAATTATATGATATCGGTGGCCTGCTAACAAGTGACGCCAACGGAAATGAGAGGTTCAGGAAACATTTTCTTCGGAAACCGGGATCGGGAAATACTGCCTGGTGCGGTGCGCCAACTCACGCCGGGTGAGCAGCACGCGATGATGACAGGTATCACACTCCAACCCGATATCCGCTCCCAGGCGCACAATCGTCCACTCGTAGCCCCCGCACGGGTGTGCCTTGCGCAACTTAACCCGGTCGCCCAGGTGGTATTCGATAACCATGCGGGCATTATAGCGCATGATATAATTTTTTGAGGCGCTTGCACATACAGCCTATAAAAAGGATTCCCATGCTAAACCTGGTTCCCAGCCTGTTAATTTCAAGAATCATTACCCTTATCGTCGCATTAACTGTTCATGAGTTCTCTCACGCGTTTGTCGCCGACCGGTTCGGCGACAACACCGCTCGTGCAGCAGGCAGGCTGACCCTGAACCCGCTCAAACACCTGGATGTAATCGGGTCATTGATGCTGCTCCTGGCAGGGTTCGGCTGGGCCAAACCCGTACCGGTCAACCCGTATGCTTTACGCAGGCATTCAGCCTCCGCCATGATGTGGGTTTCACTGGCCGGACCGGCTTCCAACTTCCTGCTTGCGCTCATATCCGGATTGATGCTGCGTTTCAAGTTCTATCCACTGGTCAACCTGGGCAGCGTGTTGCCTACACCGGTTGAGTTTTTGTACACATTTATGGTCATCAACCTATTGTTGATGATCTTCAATCTCATCCCGCTTGCGCCTCTGGATGGCGAAAAGATCGCCCAGTTCCTGATGCCCTCCAAATGGGTTAACGCCTTTGAGAGTATCCAGCGCTTCGGACCGCTCATCCTGATGCTGCTGGTATTTGTTGCTCCCCGGTTTGGAATTGACATCCTCGGCTGGCTGATGAACCCCATCTTTTCCGGATGGCAGAAAATTATCCTCGGAGTCTCCTGATGACAAAACAGATCACCGTGATCGGATTGGACCAGCCCGGTGCCTCGCTCGGGCTCGCCTTGGCAGAATTCAAGCAGAGCCTCATCCGCGTGGGGCATGATGCAGACGGCAGCCGCATGAAACAGGCAGAAAAACTGGGCGCGTTCGACAAGACATGCGCCAAGATAACTGACGCCGTGCGCGGTGCGGACATCGTTGTGCTTTCCCTGCCGGTGGATGTCATTCGGGATGGATTGGCGATGATTGCCTCCAATTTGAAACCCGGGTCGGTGGTCATGGATATGTCCGTGATGAACGAGGGAGTGACCGCCTGGGCCAGGGAACTCCTGCCCGATGGCGTGCAATTCGTCTCGATCGTGCCGGTTCTTAATCCGCGTTACATGGATTGCAAAGCAGATGAGCTCAATGAAATCCACGCCGACCTGTTCGAGAACGGGATCCTGGTCATCGCCAGCGAGTATAAAACTGACGAAGCTGCCTTCCAGACCGCCATCGACCTGGCCAACCTGCTCAAAGCCAAACCGCTCTTCTGCGACCCGCATGAAGCGGATGGGCTGATCGCCGCTGCAGAACAAATGCCGCGCCTGGCGGCTGCCTCGCTCATTTATGCCCTCACCGCCAACGCGGGTTGGAAGGACAGCCGCATGCTGACTTCGCAGGCCTTCTTCAGGTCTGTCTCAGCCAGCCAGCTCCCGCTGGAACAGGAATTCCTGGGGATGAACCTGCTGCTGAACAAGGAAAACATCCTCGGGAAGTTGGACCAATATATACAATCCCTGATGGATCTGAGGGACATGATCAACGAAGGCGATGAAGAAAGCCTGAAAAAGTATATGAAGCAGGCTCAATCAGAATTTGACCTTTGGCTGGCGCAGCGGAAATCCGGTGATTGGGGCCTGGAGAAAAAACAGGAGATGCCGGGTTTGAAGGAGCGCCTGTTTGGGGCGCGCAAACAGAAAGAGAAGTAAGCTCGTGGCGTATTATTGCTATATTGTCGAGTGTGCCGATGGGAGCTACTACACCGGGTGGAGCCTGGACCCTGACCGGCGCGAGAAACAACATAATAGCGGGCGAGGCGCAAAATACACCCGCCTGCACCGCCCTGTGCACCTTGTTTATATCGAGGAACAGCTTGATCTTTCGGCTGCCATGAAACGTGAACGTGCCATCAAAGCCCTCAACCACGCCCAAAAGCAAAAATTGATCGACCGCAAGCTGGAGAAAGGAGCCTGATATGTCAATTGACAAGGGAATCGTCATTTCTCCCGGTAGGGTGAACATCCTGGGCGAGCACGTCGATTACAATGACGGGCTGGTGCTGCCCGCCGCTATTGACCGGACAGTGCACATCAGTTTCTCGCAGCGTTCTGACAATTTCATTGGACTACACGCCAAAGACTATGAACAGAAGTGCCTGATCTCTCTGCTCGACCTGGAATCCAGGATCGATCACAATGGTGACCCGATCCCGGATTGGGCGTACTTCCCCGCTGGAGTTGCACACACGCTTCAACAGCACGGCTACCAGGTTCACGGGTTTGATGCCGAGTATCATTCTGACATCCCCATCGGCGCCGGTTTGAGCAGTTCAGCCGCAGTGGAAGTGGGATTTGCAGTCGTTTGCCAGGAGCTGGGCGGCTGGGAGATGGACCGCCTCACCCTGGCGCGCATCTGCCAGGACGCGGAAGTTCACTACGTGGGTGTGAAATGCGGTTTGATGGACCAGTTCGCCTGCGCCAACGGTGTCGAGGGGCACGCCGTCCTGTTCGACACGCGCAGCCTGGAATCAAAGGCAGTACCATTGCCCAGGGATACAACCCTGGTGATCGCAGACTCGATGGTACGCCGCTCCTTACGCAGCTCCAGCTACAATGACCGCCGCCAGGATTGCGAGACAGCGGTAGTGTATTTTCACGAACTCAACCCGGAGATCCGCTCCTTACGCGACGTGCCTCACCCGCTCTTCCTGGCCCACTCCGCTCACCTGCCGCCGCGGGTCTACCAGCACGCCCGGCATGTGGTGGAGGAAATCGAACGGGTCAACCAGGCGATCGGTTACCTGGAGGCTGGCCAAGCCCGGGAATTTGGTGAATTGATGTTCGAGACACATTATTCGCTGCGGGACTTTTTTGAAGTCTCCTGCCCGGAATTGGATATGCTGGTGGAACTGGCGCAGGGTATCGAAGGCTGCCTGGGAGCCAGGCTGACCGGTGCGGGTTTTGGAGGCTGCACGGTGAACCTGGTGGAATCTGAAAAGGCGGGGGCGTTCATCAAGAAGTTACATGCCGGTTACCTGCAGAAAACCGGCCTCCAGGCGCAGGTATTTCAGACGCATGCCAGCCAGGGAGCTCATTTACTGCAACAAACGCAATAAGAGGGGGAGTGCGTGACAAATCCAGCGATCAAAGTTGAGAACTTGAGTAAAACCTTCCTTACCAGGGAAGGTTTTTGGAAAAGAAAAACTAAAAAGATAAATGCTGTTGATGACCTCTCCTTACAAGTTGAGCAGGGCGAGTTATACGGGCTCCTAGGTCCCAATGGCGCGGGTAAAACCACCACTGTCAAAATGCTGGCCACGCTGCTTCTGCCCACCTCCGGGTCGGTCCGCATTTTTGACCTGGATGCGGTTAAGGACACCACCGAGATCCGCAGGCGTATCGGGTTCGCGTTCGGAGGCAACCGCGGCTTGTATGGCCGGCTCTCCGCCAGGGACAACCTGCGCTACTTCGCTGAACTTTACGCGCTGCCGCCTGAAGTGACCCGCAGGCGCATCCCGGAATTACTGGAGATGATGGGTCTGAGCGGACGGGAGAATGACCGCGTAGAGACCTATTCCAGCGGTATGACCCAGCGCCTGCACCTGGCACGCGCCCTGCTGCATGACCCGCAATTGGTCTTCCTGGACGAACCAACCGTAGGCATCGATCCGGTAGGCGCGCGCGAACTGCGACAGATGATCAAGGACCTCATCAAGCGCGGGAAGACCATATTACTAACCACCCATTACATGGCTGAGGCCGATGAACTGTGCGACCACATCGCCATTATCGATCATGGCAGGATCAAGGCTGAGGGCACGCCCTCCAGGTTAAAAACATTAGTGAAAAAGGAATCCATCATCCAAGCCAAGGTCGAACAGAAAAACCTGCCGGCTCTGAAAAATATCGTCACGCCATTGGAGTCCAGGTTCCCGGTAAATTATGTGAACGAAAATCCATTCGTGCTAATCAACATTACCACGCCGGAGCCTGCTCCCATTCTCGATGAGCTCCTGCCCTTACTCAGCCAGCATGTGCTGGACTCCCTGGAAGTACGCAACCAGACGCTTGAGGATGTTTACGTGGCCATCATCCAGGATAAAGCGGCATGAGCGCCAGTTTCTTCCGCCTGGGCTGGCGCCAGATGGATGTTCAACTGCGTACCCGAGTCTTAAACTTGTGGACCATGGCCCTGTTCTTCATCCAGCCTGCTATTTTCAGCATCGTCGGCATGATCCTCTCTCACGCAGCCGGGAACACATCACCTGATTTGGTGTACACGGTCATTGGCGGCGGCATCATGGGCATGTGGAGCGGACTGGTGTTCACCTCCACCTACGACATCCGCACCGACCGGCGCGAAGGCACCCTTGAGCTCATCGTTGGCAGCCCCACTTCACTCAGGCGCGTGGAGGGCTTTCGCACACTATTGAACATCCTGGCCGGTCTTTCCAGTATGGCTTTTGCTGTGCTGGCAGCCGTGTTAATCTTCGGCTATGACTTCAGCGGAGTGAATGTTACCGGGATCGTGATTTCAATGCTCTTCATCCTGTTCGCGCTGTGGTGTATGGGGCTGTTCCTGGCCAACCTGCTGGCGTGGTCGCGCTTGTCCGGCACCTTTGTTGACCTGCTCGAAATGCCCATGGCACTGTTGTGCGGATTCATGTACCCCATCAGCATCCTACCGCCCTGGCTGCAAAAAGTGTCCGCGGTATTCCCCATCCGCTGGGGATTGGAGGGGCTGCGGGAATCGATGCTGAGCGCAACATTCACGCCTCACTTGTTCTCCCGATGGTTGCTGGCATTGGGAATCTCGTTGGCTTTCCTGTTATTGGCACGCTGGCTGGATGGAAAAGTGCATGACCATATCCGTATCACCGGGGAATTGCATTCGATATGATGCAAAAAGCTGCGCATATCTTCCGACTATATTTCTACCAGGCCTGGTATTCCTACCGCTCCCTTTTCGCCTGGAGCACCCCCTTCAGTTACTTCACCAGCAAATTCGGGTTTCCCTTCTTTTCCATGTTGATGTTCGTATTCATGGCTAAGTTTGCCGGGCTGAACGATCCGGCTTACATCATCATCGGCAATATCCTGTTGATGCCGGCCACCAATGGGATCTATGGCATCTCCATGACCGTCGGCAATGAACGCCAGTTCGGCGCCATGTCCTACCTGCTGGGCAGTCCGGCACCTCGCGCTCCACTATTCCTGGGAAGGGCCTTTTTCCACATCCTGGATGGACTTGTGAGCGTAATCATTGCGCTGCCGATCGCCCTTTTGATCTTCAAGGTAAATATCAGCCAGGTACATGTGTTCCTGCTGCTGTGCTGCCTGGTCATCCTGACCATTACCACCACCGGACTGGGCTTCATAATGGGCTCTATCAGCCTGCTCAGCCGTGACGGATGGATGTTCACCAACGTTATCGGCCAGTTGTTGTTCATCCTGATCGGCGTGAACTTCGCCGTGAGCCAGTTACCGCGTTTTCTGCAACCCGTATCCAACTTCCTGCCCATGACGCGCGTGATCCTGGCGACGCGCCAGGTGCTGGAAGGCGTAGGCTGGAGCCAGATCAGCGAGCTGCTGGTAGGGGAGATACTGGTCGGTTTGGTCTACATACTTTTTGGTTATACGCTATTCCGAATAATAGAAAGAGCCAGCATGTCTACTGGCTCTCTGGATAGCATCTAAGACCCGCGTTCTGCGGGCAGGTTAACAGGTTAATTAATCAGTAAAGACCGGCAGGTGACCCAGTGAGATCACCTCGCGCCATTTGGCGCGTTCACCTTCTGTGAAGATGGCTGCTTCAGCGACCACCTCTGCCTCGGCCCGTTGCGTGATCAGGCGCATCCCCTGCAGGGTTGAACCGGTGCTGATGACATCATCCACAATGATGACTCGTTTACCTGCCATCAACTCCTTATCCTTCTCGTCCAGGACCAGCGTCTGGGGTTCACCCGTGGTGATGGAGAGGGTTTCAGCTTTCAGCGCATTGCCCATGTAGGGCTTGTAGGTTTTGCGATAAACGATATAGGGCTTTCCGGTGACCACCGAAAGGGCATGCACGAGTGGAATGCTCTTGGTCTCTGCGGTCACCAGCACATCGTAGGACACATTCTCAAGCTTTTTACCCAACGCGTCCGCGCAAGCCTGCACCAGTTCCGTGTCACCCAAAATATTCAGGATGGCGATGCGCAGCCCGGGTTTGATCTGGAACAGGGTCAATTCCCGGTGCACCCCGGCAACATCCACAGCATAAGTATCCCGTTTTTCCATTTTAACAACTCCTCGATCAAAGCTCTGTCAACAAGCAAGTTTATCACAAACGGCATGGTTAATAATTCGATCCCCGCATTGGATTGCGGGGATCTGCAAGGAGGGAGAATAAGATGACTATGGTAAAATCATCGAGAGCCGGGGACGCCGACCCCGGCTCTCTTTGCTAAGGAGGAGAAGAAAAGAAGTCGCCGTGTGATTAGGATACCAAATCCACTACGATTTTGCTTGACTCTTTCCCTACGATTCCTATACGAAACAGGGTTATTACCCCAAAATTGGCAGATATTTGACTCAAAACAATGTGTTCTCTGCTTCCTTTGAATTCTCAAGCTCCATCGGCTATCTCACCCTCACCAGCAGCCGGGAGCTGATCAATCGCATCACATGCTCAAAATTGCCGAAAACTCAGCCTTCGCGCGGTCAACCCCTGCCGCTGCTGGCTGATGCCCGCGATCAACTTATCCAGTTCCTGAAAGGAAAACGGAAACAATTTGACCTCCCCCTGGACATTTCTGCGCTCAAGCCCTTCCAGAAGGATGTGCTTGCCCTTTGCGCTGATATTCCTTACGGGCAGATCCGTACCTATGGACAGATCGCTGCCGCGCTGGGAAAATCGGGTTCAGCCCGTGCAGTGGGGGCTGCGCTGGCAGCCAACCCGCTGCTTATGGTCATCCCCTGCCACCGCGTGGTGGCTGCTGACGGCAGGCTCACCGGGTATGCCGGCGGACTGGCTGCCAAACAATTCCTGCTGGAGCTGGAGGGACACACCATTGTCGGCCAAAAACTGGCTTAGGTTCTTTGCCCTGGGATTGATCTGGGGTTCCTCGTTCTTCTGGCTCAAGATCGGGCTGCAGGAGACGGGTCCGATCACGGTAGTATTCTTCCGCGTATTGTTCGCCGCTGTTGGATTGATCCTCTTTTTCCTGGTCACACGCAAACGCCTGCGCAAGAAGTCCTGGTTGTTGTTCCTGTTCCTCGGATTCTTCAACGTGACCCTGCCGTTCCTGCTGGTCACATGGAGCGAGAAACACATCTCCTCCGGGATGGCATCGGTGTTAAATTCGCTGCAGCCATTGGCCACCATGTTGATCGCCGCCATCTTCCTGGAAGAAGAACGGCTCACATCCCGGCGCATACTGGGACTGGCGATGGGCATCACGGGGGTGCTGGTGTTGATGTCGAACCGCTTGCATAGCGGTGCAGGGCACCAGGTTTTAGGCATCCTGGCCATGTTGGCGGC
>DAONEZ010000020.1:0-12874 GCA_035403345.1 Anaerolineaceae bacterium | reverse complement strand
CTGGGTGTACCGGCGCGTGCTCTCCGGCGAACTGCCCGCCTACCTTGGAGGCGGGCTGTACTTCATCCAGCGCAAGGACCTGCAAGCGCTGCTGGATGGCGGGCGCGTAGCCCCCTCCCCCGAGGACAAGTTGGAAAGCGCCAGCCCGCTGCCGCGCTTGAAGTGCGGCTTCTGCTACCGGCTGCTGGCGGACGAGAGCGAGGTTGGCGGCATGTGCTCCAGCGCCGGCTGCGGCGAGCTCATCTGCGACAAATGCTGGCAGCTGCACATCCATACCTGCGTACGCCACTCCCCCACCCGCGCCGAACGGCTGCAATCCGCGCGCGAAGGGAAGCAATCCGGCGTGGTCAGCCTGCTGGTGGAAGCCCCCGAGGCGCGCCTGTCGGAGATCAACTTCCTCAACCGCATCCATGCCCGCCTGGGCGGCTACTCTACCCTCATCCATCCCCTCAGCGGCGAAGCGCTCGACATCCCCTCGTGGGACGCGGTGCTGGAGACCGGGGACGAGCGCGCCGAGTTGATGCACCTGCTGGGCAAGGTGGCGCTGGACGCCGACACCACCTCACAGATCCCGCTCAACGCCTGGCATCACTACACGCTCAAACCAAAGGCGCGCAAGGCTTCCACCCTGGAGCTGTATGTGCAGGTGGCAGCCAACATGGAAAAGATGGTGCGCGATGGCTTTGACACCCTGCCGCTCACCCTGGCGGACCTCAACGCCTGGATCGAGAAACTCATCGAGCAGCCAGCGCGTTCGGGCAACTTCCGCCTGGTGCTGCTGGCTTCCGCCACCGGCTGGGAGCCGCGCGTGCTCGAAGCCCTCAGCGGCGCGGTGCCTTTCAGCCACCGCCTGGCGCTGCTCTACCTCTTTGACCTGGGAAGCAACACCCTGCTCTTCAACAACGCGGATGCCGCCGCGCGGCGCTACGCCGAGCTTTTCCGCCCGATGCTGCCGGATGAAGAGACCGCGCAAGTGATCCATGTGATAATAGACCTGATGGGCGCGCACGACAGCCTGAGGCTGGAGGACGCCTGCAGCTCGCTGCCTTATCCGGCGGAGAAGGTCAACCAGGCCTTCAACGCCATGGCAGCCGGGGGCGATTACATCCTCACCGAAATCAAAGGATTGGGAACCACGCTTGTCAGACGACAGGCATTATGACGCTTTACGCAATCTATTATTCTTCAGGAGGAGACAAACATGAGCATCAAGAAATCACTTTGGGAGTACGGCAAGAGTGTGCTGCGTGAGCTGATCAAAGAGCCGGATAAGGCTGAAGGCAAGAAACCCGCCCGCCTGGAGGACCTGAAACTGGACGATATGAAACGCGAAAAGGTGCGCCTGGACCTGGAGGAACGCAAGACCCTGGTTGAAGTGCGCGACCTGGAAGCACAAAAACGCAAACTCTTTGAGGAGGGTGTCAAAGCCCCCGGCACGCGCGAAGCCAAGATCATCGCGCGCAAGCTCAAGGAAGTGGATGGACAGGCCGCCAACCTGGACCGCCTGCTCGATTCCCTCTCGCAGCAGACCCGCCTCATCAACGGTCTCATCCAGGCCAAGGACCTGGCACGCATTCAGAAAGAATCCGGCATTGGCGCCATGCTGCAGGACTTCGACCTGCAGGAATTGGTGATGTTCATCGACAATGCCTACATCGACGGCGAATTCAACCAGGCCAAGATCAACGAAATGCTGGGCGTTTTGGATGGTCACGGCCAGGATCACAACAAGGTGGAAGACCCCGATATCACCGAGATCATGAAGCAGTTCGAGAGCGCGCGCGATGCCCGCGATAATCCTGCAGCGATTGACCAGGCCTTTGAGGACCTGAACAAGAGCTTCGAGGAAAAACGCAGCCAGAAGGAAGCCCCGCAAAGCAACGAAGAGCTCTAAGCCATGCCCGTTGACCTGAGCGCATCGATCTACTCACAGTACCTGCGCGCGTACAAGGCGGCAGTGGAGGCAGAGCGCAGCGGGCGGACAAAGGAAGCCGCCAGTCTCTATCACCAGGCGGCTGAATTTATGCGCAACTACGCTGGTTACGCCCTTGACCCGGCGGTCAAACAAAACCGCGTGGCCAAAGCTGAAACGCTGGAACAGAACGCCCGCCTGCTGCTCAAACTGCCGGAAGGCTCAGTACCCAAATCCCCAGCCGTGAAAAAAGGCAACGAGAAGAAGGGTAGCTCACCCGCCAACGCAGAGGACGAAGACGAGTTCGAAGCCCAGATCCGCCAGTTGATCACCCGCACCACCACCACATGGGACGACGTGGCCGGCATGCAGGACACCAAGGACGCCATCAAGTCCGCCTACGCCCGCGCGCTGGCCAAAAAGCCGCCTGAAGTGGAAATCGACATTTCGCGCGGCATCCTGCTGGTGGGTCCGCCAGGAACAGGCAAGACCCTGCTGGCAGCCGCCACCGCGGGCAGCCTGGATGCCACCTTCTTCAGCGCCAAGGCCAGCGACATGCTCTCCAAGTGGTTCGGTGAGAGCAGCCAGAAGGTCTCAGCCCTGTTCAAAGTGGCGCGCAAAATGTCGCCTTCCGTCATCTTCATTGATGAGATTGAAGCCCTGGCTCTTTCGCGCAACGAAAACATCAGCTCCGCAAACCTGCAGGTGGTCAGCACGCTGCTGGCCGAGCTGGACGGGCTGAAGTTCAAGGACAGCGACCAGTTCGTGCTCACCATGGGCGCCACCAATGTGCCTGAGCTGTTAGATGAAGGTATCCTGCGCCGCTTCCCCAGGCGAATCTACATCCCCCCGCCTGACGGTGAGCTGCGCCGCGCTATCCTCGAGATCCATCTCACGCGCAAAGGCTTCCAGTCCCAGCTACCCCTGGAATCGCTGGCAGAACGCACCGAGGGCTATACCGGCGACGAAATCCGCGAACTATGCAGCAACGCCTGCGAGCGCATGATCCGCCGCATGAACCCCGACCTGATGAAGATCGTGGACCAGGGCATGCAGGCTGTGCGAAATTACACTATTAAGACCGACACCATCCAAACAGAGGAATTCGATGGGGCATTTGAGCAGGTAAAGCCCCTCACCTCCCCGGCCATGGTGAAGAAATTCGAAAAATGGGCAAGTGAACATTAATCCAGAATAACCGGAGGGGAAGTCATGCTTCCAGACCCCAAGGACGTCGCCAAAGGCATCCGCCATCTGTTCCGCAGTAAAGAGGAAAAGCAGCAAGCCGTGGAGAACGAACGTGACCTGCAATTGCGCCAGGGCAAGAACCGCATCCGGGCGCACATCGCGCACCAGCGCGAGATGCTTCCAAAGTTGCGCGCGTTAGCCCGCCGCGCGTTGGCCATGGGGGATGAAGCGCGCTTCCGCCAGGTGGGCAAACAGTTGCTGTGGACCGAGAACGATATCACGCGCTGGGAACGCTACACGCTGACCCTGGAGATGATGGAAGCGCGCCGCGACCAGGTGCGCGCCTCGGCCGAGCTGGTGCACACCATCAAGATCATGTCGGATTCGATGAGCGACTGGGCAGGTTCCGAGGATGCCGGTCAACTGCAAACAGAACTGGACCGCAGCCTGGCACAGGCGGATTCCACTGACCAAAAGATCGGCGTGATGATGGACATGATGGATGCCACCCTGGCCGGGGGCATCCCGGCGGATGAGGAATCCATCGAGAAACTGCGCGAGTCGCTGGGCGAGGAAATCGTCAACCAGGGCAATGTGCAGGTGGAAAAAGACATCGATGCCGGGTTGGAAAAGATCCGCAAGCAACTGGAAACTGAAGATGGCACGCGAAAAGGTAGATTATGACAGACTCAAAGCAGCTGGTTGGAAAATATGAGATCGAACGTAAACTCGGCGAGGGCGGCTTCGGCATCGTTTACAAAGCCAATGACACCACGCTTGACCGTGCGGTTGCGCTTAAACAGTTGCGGGCGGAGCTCTCCAGCTCTCCCGAAGCTTTGGAGCGCTTCAAACAGGAATCCCGTTCCATGGGCGGGCTGAATCAGACCAGCATCATCAAGGTGCTGGAAGTATTCGAAGACTCCGGGCGCTATTTCATCGCCATGGATTACATGCCCAATGGGTCGCTTGCAGATAAATTAAAGGGAGGAACATCTCTTTCCGTAGAGAAAACGGTAGAGATCCTCAAACCCATCGCCAGGGCAATCGACTACGCGCATGGGAAGAACCTCCTCCACCGGGATATTAAACCCTCCAACATTCTGTTCACTGAGGATGATGAACCGGTGCTTTCAGATTTTGGATTGGTAAAGTCGCTTTTAAACCAGGGCCTAACCACCACCGGGTCAACCTTTGGCACACCGGAGTACATGGCTCCAGAACAGATCCTGGGAAGAGAGTTGACCCCCTCCGCTGACCTGTACTCCTTAGGTGTGGTTGCCTATCAAATGCTTACCGGCAACGTACCGTTCCAGGGCAATACTCCTTACGAGATCCAGGAAAACCATGTGCATACCCCTCCCCCGGATATCGTAGCCATCAATGCCGCTCTCCCCGCCGAATTCACCGGCATATTTGCTAAGATCCTGGCGAAGAAACCAGGGGAACGCTATGCAACTGCCAGGGAATTCATCCAGGAACTGGATAAAAAAGTAAGCGCGATCAAACAGGAACAGAGCTTTGAAAAGATGAAGCAGGCTCAATCACTCATCGACGCAAAGGACTTTCCGGCGGCGATCACACTTCTCAAGGAGTTGATATCTGCCAATCCAGACCCCGGGCTAAGGGAGACTTTGAAAGAGATTGAGCGGCGGAAAGAGATTTGGGGGGAGTATCAGGAAATTAAAGAGAATATTGCGCGACAAAACGAAAAACTTGAAGCGCTTCGTTCACAAGAGACATGGCTGGTCAGCAACAATCATTTGTCAAATAATGTCGCTTCAAAACCTATCCAAAGAAAAGGCTTTCGAAACTGGCTGGCAAGTGAAGGCGAGGAGGATTCTGATGCAGAAACTATCTCTACCGAAAGTAACGACCTGGATTCACATGAGGATCAACAAGGAACCTCCAATTATAGGTTGATCGCTGGATGGTTATTTATTATAGCGGGATTAACCTTCCTCTTTATTGGGATTTTTGTTGGATATCCTTTGTATTGGATTATCGGAATTTTTGGTGGAATTTTCGGTATTCTATTCCTGAACAAGTCTAAAGAGAGTCTAAATAGTGGACAAGATGAATAGTCGGTTTTTCTGCCCCTCCGACCGCCTGATGCTCAACCAGCCGACTAGTCCGGTATGGAGCAAAAATGCCTGTAACCCATAAACTGTAATACTCAACAAAACCTTCTTTGGAGAGTGCTCATGAGTGAAGACAAAACCAGGGTTGGCCGGTACGAAATCATCCGCAAAATCGGCGAAGGCGGTTTCGGCATCGTCTATGAGGCACGTGATACCGTGCTTGATCGAACTGTCGCTGTCAAACAACTGCGGGCAGAGCTCTCCCAGATCCCCGAGTACCTGGAGCTTTTCAAACGGGAATTCCGGCTGATGACCAACCTCTCCCACCCGAATATTAACCGTCTATTCGACACCTTTGAGGAAGACGGCCGCTACTACATCGTGATGGATTACATGCCCAACGGGTCTCTTGCGGATAAACTGAAGGACGGCAAACCACTTTCGCTGGCACAAACCGTGGAGATCCTCAAACCAATCGCCAAAGCGCTCGACTACGCGCACTCTAAGAACCTTATCCATCGCGACGTCAAGCCCTCCAACATCTTATTCACCGAAAGCGGCGAGCCCATGCTCTCTGATTTCGGACTGGTTAAAAATGTAGGTTCTGGGATTTCTTCCACTACCACTCTAGCCTTAGGTACCCCGGATTACATGGCACCAGAGCAGATCCTTGCCAGGGAGCTTACCTCGGCTGTGGATGTTTACGCCCTAGGTGTGGTCGCCTTCCAAATGCTGACCGGTCAGGTTCCTTTTAAGGGTAACACGCCTTATGAAGTACAGGATGGGCATGTTCATGCAGAACCACCAAACGTCATTTTTCTAAATTCTGTGTTACCAGATGGGCTTGTAGATGTCTTTAATAAAGTCCTATCAAAAGATTACAAGAACCGCTATTCCTCCGGAATAGAATTTCTTAATCATATTGAAATGGAACAAAATTCACACATAAAAGTCTTTTTTGGTGAAGAATTAGCTAAAGCAAAAAAGGCTATGGAATCCTTTCATTTCAAAACAGCAACAACAATCCTTGAAAGTTCCGGGGGTCTAGATAAAGATAATCGATTAAGGGAATTGCTTACAGAGAATCAACACCGCGAGGAAATCTGGAATGAATATCAAGATTTATTGCATTCGATTAACAAGAATTCTTCAAAGATAAGGAATATCCTTTCTGAAAACAATTGGATCCATACTGATAAGGAAGAAGAATCCGTTTATTTAGATTCATTACCTAAAGAAAATGGTCCTTTCCAGAAAATCAATAATACCGCGTTCGTTATTGGATTTACAGCTTTGTTCATCCATACGGCGCTATCTGGATTGATTTATCACTACTACTATCTTCATAATGCGTTTTCACTTATGAATGGGGTAAATATATTCACCGCTTTGATGGGGTTAGCTTGTGTAGTTGTGATATTCTTGGCAAACACTCTCCCTATTAGTAATTTGAAAAGGGTGGGTTTTTTCAGAGGAAGGTTCTTCCCGGGTTTGATTTGTGCGGTATCTGGATGGGTAGCGATTATTTTTTGGACTGCCATTGTTCACAATTCTACCTTCCAGACATCCCTGGCTTTTTATTTAATGCATTTACTTCCTCTCGTCGGTATGTTTATGATGAAACGTAATCCCACAACCGGGAGTTAATTGGTATTCATGAATAATCCTCCCTTCTGTCCCTCCGACCACCTGATGCTTGGCCAGCCTACCTGCCCGACCTGTGGCTGGCAGCCGCCTCCGCCCATCCCTCAGGGCGCATTCCTGTGGGATCCGGTCTTCTTCGCCTGCGGACTCGGTGGTCCCCCGCAGGAATCCTTCATCCGACCCGGCATAGTGCGCGGCACGGCCGTCTTCCCGCTGCGCTCGGGTGAACTGGCCGCGCTGGACCAACGCAACGGGCACATCCTGTGGCGCAGCGAGCCCACACCTGAACAATACCCGCGCCACCTGCACCTGGACGAATCCGGCGGGCTGCTGGCTGTGGTGGCGGATAACCGTCCCATTGACCGCGCCGGCAACGGCTGCCTGGTAAGCATCGATCCGCGCAGCGGCAAGCAGGAAAAGCTGTGGGAGGGCTATGGCTACACCATGACCGAGCCAGTTTTCGCCGGCAGCAAGTTCTATGTGCGCACCGCCCGCCCGCGACTGGTAGCCTTTAACCTCCGTGACCCGGCCAAGCCCGCCTGGGAAGTAGCGCTCAAAACCTATAAACCGGTCTCCCTCGCAGCCGACAGCCAATTCGTCTTTGCCTGGGATGGCGAGGTGACCAAGGAGACCCTGCAACTCAAAGCTTTTTCAGCCGAAAATGGAAAACTGGTCTGGCAGGCCGCCACCGCTGAGATCGACACCCCTCCCCTGGTCGTGGACAACCAACTCATCCACCGCAATAACAAATGCGTGCTCACCAGCCTGAATACGGCGGACGGCAGCCAGCTCTGGCAGCGTAAATTCGCAAAAATGTACAGCCCGCCGGTGTACGCCAATGGCAAGCTGTATCTCATCGTTTGCGGCGCAGAAAAAGTGGAATCTCCTGAGTACTACAGCCTCTCCTGCCTGAACACCGACACTGGCGAGACCGAGTGGCAGGTACCCCTCGGCATCCGAGCCCAGGAGATAATCCCCTTGCCGGACGGCAACCTGCTGATCGGCATGGGCGACCCGACCCTGGTGATCTGCTCCAGCCGCGACGGCAGCATCCAGTGGCAGCACTGCTTCGGCGGGGAAAGGGTCAACCGGGTGCAATCCCACTTGGTGGTCGCAGACGGGATTTGCTTGCTGGGAACCTATGAGGGGTTTGCCTGTGCCATCCGCGTGACTGCTGATGCCCCTGTCCTCGCGGCGCCGAAAGACTACCTGGAGGAAGAGGATTACGACAGCGCTGCCCAGGCATACGTCAGCCAGGGCAAGTGGGTCAAGGCAGCCGAACTCTACCTGGACAAATTGGGTCAGCCGCGAAAAGCCCTGTCGATCTACGAGCACGTCAAGGATATTCCCGGTCAAGCGCGTGCGCTTGAGGACCTGGGTGACGAGTTGGGTGCTGCCAGGCTGCTGCAGAAATCCGGAAAGTTGGCTGAGGCGGCAGTCCTATTCGAGCGCGTCAACGAACTGCGCACAGCCATGAACCTCTACCGCGAGCTCAAGGATACAGTCAATTTCTTCCGCTTGCGAGCCCTTGTACCCTACGAGTTCAGTGACATTGAGCAGCTTGAAAAGGAAAAAAAGTTCGTCGAAGCCGGGGATACCGCCATCCGCCTGGGTGATTACCGCAAAGCTGTTGACCTGTTTACACAAGCCGGTGTGGGAGAACGCACCCGGCTCCTGGACGCGCTGGTTCACCTGTGCGAGACCAACCCGGAACACTGGGCGCTCGATCAAACCGCTGACCTGGCCAGACAATTGGGTCGCTTTGATATCCGGGGCAAGGCTCTCGAAAAACGCGGCGTGATCGAGCAGGCAGCTTACGCATACCTGCTGGCTGCCCAACAGATGGAGGAGAGATCTCCCAATAAAACTGAGGAAATAGCTGTTTTGTACGAGACCGCTCATCGTCATTACGAACAGGAAGGCATGCTCGAGCAGCAGCATCAATGCTGGCGCAAAGTGCTGCAGTACCGCAAGCTGCCCTGGATCCTGGTGACTGGCGAATCGGAGAAGGGCAAAGCCTTCCGCGAGTGCGAGTTCAACACCCTCACCCTGGAGGTCAAGAACATTGGATTTGGACGGGCAGATAATATTGAGGTCAAGATCCAGAGCAACCGCTTTGAGATCGATCAGAACAGTATCCCGGGACCGATCAGAGTGTTGGGAGCACAGAATAAAGAGGTGATATATCTTCCCATCCGCCCTCTGGAAGACCAGGTGGGGGAAGGCGTGCCCTTCACGCTCGCCTGGCATTGGCAGGACCGCTCAGGGAAAGAATTTAACAGTAAGACCAACGTCTCTGTGAGTGTCAAAAAGCAGGATGAGGCCCGCACCGGTGGAACGCCGGTCATCATCCGAGCGGACCATTATTACGCCGGTGATGACTATCACAAGGACATCCGCGGCGATGTGATCGAAGCTGGCGGACAAAAAGGCGACAAGGCTGAGGTCAACAATTTCGGAATAACCAGGGTGGTTGACTCTGAGTACGGCGAGCTCACCCCTGCCAACCTGCTGAAGAAATGCCCGGTCTGCAGCCTGCCGATTGACAAGGATGATGAATTTTGTGATTTTTGCGGGACAAAACTGAAGTAAACCACATGACGGAATGAGGGAGTATGCCAGCACTTGATGAGATTCGCGACAACTACAATAAAAAGCTTGACAATGTGCTAGAGCTTAAGCAGCATGAGCATGCGGCAGATCTAAAAAGATTGCACAACAGTCTCGCTACCCTTCCGGGTTTCAGTACCAGGGAGGACGCTGCTAAAAGCTTGTTGACGAAAACCGACCGCACACCGGGACTCACCCCTCCTCCCCTCCCGCTAAACAATGCATTATTCAATATTACCGATTCATCTCCTCTCAAGGATCTGGATGAAGTCTTTTTGCAGGTGTTCAACATCCAGTCCTATTTCCCGGCGGCGCGTTTGCGTTATCAGACTGTCTATTGCGAAACGCTGCAGGAGTTCTTCACCCCCTTTCTGAACAAACTGGATTATTCCAGGCAGGCCCGCGAAGCCGCGCTTGACCAATTGGTCAAGGAAGCCGAAGAGAATGCCACTCGTGGTGGGACGTATGGGGTGAATTTACCAGGGCAAGCATGTTATCTCAACGGCTGGCTCTTCTGTAAACAAGCCGGGATCAACCCGCAGGATTACCGCAGTCATCCCGAGGTGCTCAGGGCTGTCTTATCCACAGTTGTGCATGAAAAACTTGGGCACGGCTTCCTGAGCGTGTATTCTGAAATGGGCAAGTTGAAGAGTGCGCTCAACCTGGACCTGGTACAAATTGCCTCCGCCTTTCCATCACTCTCCCGAGATGATGCTACTTCGCGGATCAAGTTCAAGCAATATGAACTTCTCTTCAACGCCTCCTGCCTGCTTGAAGAAGGCTGGGCTACCTGGATCCAGAATTACTTTGAGCAGAATATCTTACAAAACTCGACTGCCCATGAGTATTCTGTCCGGGAATTGATCGGAGCCGTCGAAAATATTCCTTGTCAATCAGCAGACCAGGAACAATATGTTACCGCCATGTTACAAAGCCTGGCTGTCCTGCTCTCCGATGAGATGGTCAACAGTGAACTACTTCACAATGCAGTGCTTTTCACCGAACTGGTGGATCAGCAACTCGAGGACTATTTTTCCCAAACCCTTGGTCAACCACTGAAATACGTCCTGGGGTCATTAATCCTGCATAATTGCGCCGAAAACCTAGGGCAGGAGTGCGTTCCGTACGCTGCCCTGATCGCAGCCAACGTGACATTCAATCCGGACAAGGTCGGTGTGGCAGACCTGGCCGTTCTGCTGGGCGAGGACCCGCGCTTCCGTCCCAATACCCGGTTGGCAGCCATCAGTAAACTCAGGCTGAACGAAAAGAACAATGTCAAAGAACTGGCCGAACGCGTGGCTTCCGAACTTAGCCTGAGTGTTCCGGCAGAACTCAAAAAGTGAGGTGACTAAATGACATTATCTCCCGACCCGATCCCGATTGCAAAGGTATTCTCACCCCAGGAACTGCACGGCTGGCTCAAAAAAGCCGTCACGATTCCCGCGGGTAAAACCGGCGTGGTCATCTACCATGACGGAAGGCAGCGGCTGCTGCCCGCCGGCAAGCACCTGGTGCTCAACCCCTTCACCCGCCTGCGCGGAGACGGGATTGGCATGCTGGCCGGATTCGTCCCCGCCCAGTCGTTCAGACTCGGCGCCCGCTTCGAGAACCTGCTCACAGGGGATGATGAGCTGCTGGATGCCGCCCTGGTGACCGAACCGATCGTTAACGACCCGGTTGAATTCTTTACCCGCATGGTCGTTCCCGCTGGTGAACTGAAGGAATTGCAGCCTGCGGGCACCCAAGCCCTGCAGCATGCATTGGAAAACTTCTTCAGCCGCTACGAGCGCGAAGACTTGCTGCACCGCATTCCGGCAGAAACGGTGAACACTGAGATCTACTCCAGCCTGCGCCAACTTTTTCCGCAAATGGGACTGGAATTGAATACCCTTCCGCAGGTCTTTCTCAAACGCTCAGAAGACCGGCTGCTGGTGGAGGATAAGCTGGCAGAGATCGAGAACCGCGTCCGAAAGGCCCCCGCCGCCCTGGAGAACCAGCCGCTGACCTCGAACCCGGATGCCAGCCTGGATGAGGATGCTCCCCGCCTGATGAACGAGAAAAAGCCCTTATCTGAATTGCTCGAGGACATTCACCTCTTCCGCAATCTCGAAAAGGCACCCCGCCCGCATTGGATCTTGCGCTCGCTGCATGATCCCAACATGGAAGGATTATCCGACAAGGACAAAATTGCCATCCGCAAATACCGTGGACTGGAATTCCGTTGGCTGTTCGTTTTCCTGGCCATTGGTGCGGGCATCACCTATTTACTCTTCACCTCCAAACTTGACCTGAACACGCCAGAATTGATCGGATTTACTACCACTGTATGGGCTTCGATCTTCTCGCTTATTATCACCAGGCTAAAGAAGATCGTGGAAAAACAGGAGAGCCTGGCATTCCAGTCCATGGGTATGGTGTCCGGTCTTGATACCCCGCGATTCATCTCGCAAGAAGAAAAGCTTGGGCTGGACAAAATGGTTCGTCAGCAGGCAGCCAACGAACTGCAGCATGCGCGCAGCTTGCTGAACGAATCCCGGGAGCGTGTATTCAGCGCTGGCAATGCTGCCCTGGCACTACGGATCAAGGAGTTCGAAAAATCGCTCGAGATGCAGGTTGAGAAGGTATCCAAGTCCGACTCCATTGCCCCTCACTACCTCTCTTCCTCACCGGTCAAAGCTGCCGATTGGAGCCGGATCCTCGACCAGGAGGAAGCCCTGCTATTGCAGACCAAAAGGATGGGAAAAATGGCGGAGAAAGTCCGCGCCCAATCTCCCAGCCTGACAAGTGAAGACCTGGATAAATTGATCCAGATGGCGCAAGCGCTCGACGATGGCCTGTATGCCCGTTCGAGGATTGTCTAAATTCATACGTAATAAAAAGGAGAAGAAAATGAGTCCCTTATTCGGCAAAAAATGTCCCAAATGTGAGGCTGTGAATGCCAACGACGCAAAATTCTGCGCCAGTTGCGGTGAGCCATTATCAGGAACCGGCGGAAAGGTATGCGGTGCTTGCGGGACCGATAACCGGCAGGATGCCCTCTTTTGCCGGACATGCGGCCGCCCACTAAATGTAAACCAGGAAGCCGACATCCGCGGCAGCCACTGGGCACGGCGGGAGGGCGATTTTGCCGCCCGCATCGAGGTTAAAGACCTGCCGGGATTGTTCAATAAAGACCTGGTTGTCGAGCCAGGCACCCAGGCGCTGTTATTTGCCCAGGGCGTCCCGCAGGAGATCCTGCCGCCGGGTGTGTATAACCTGGACAGCTTCGGCAAGACCATCGCCAGCTGGTTCAGCGGCATGCCCAAGACCGCCACCGCCCTGCTGGTGGACGTGACCCCCGCCCCCCTGGATATCTACATCCCCAAGTGCTTCACCGCCGATCCGCTGCCCATCAACCTGGTCATGCGCATGGTGGTGGACGTGGAGAACGCGGGCAAGTTCG
>DAONEZ010000019.1:0-13305 GCA_035403345.1 Anaerolineaceae bacterium | reverse complement strand
AAAAAAGGCATCTCCGAGCTACCTGGTTCGTTGAGAGAAGCTCTGCTGGACCTGGACAAGGACGCGGTCATCAAGGATGCCCTGGGGAAGAATATCTATGAGGCTTTCACACGAGCCAAATGGAGCGAATGGGAAGATTACCGCTTGAACGTGATGGATTGGGAAGTGACGCGCTACCTGGAAACGGTATAAATATTCTTGGATCTATTCAACAGTTCCTGGTGGCATTCCCCCAGGAACTGTTGTTTTTCTATCTGGTCTGTTTGAACTAGTAATTACACCTTGAAAATTTGCTACTGGAAGAGTGATTCAGAAATGCAGGTCAGCCAGATGGAATCCGCATCCCGGGGATAATCGACGGACAGCGAGATGATGGGCAGTACCAATGAGGCGGGGTCGAGCCCTGTCAACTCAACTGATTTGACTGCCCCGTCCACTGCCGAAGAGGGCAGCAGACCGATGCCAGCCGGGGCGTCCGCGAGCGCCTGGCGCATGGCCAGCGAGGAGGGCATGACCACGCCAGAGGACAATGCCAGGGGCATGCCGCCCATAACGATCTGTTCAAATTGCGCCTGGAATTCATCACCTGCCAGGTAGAAATGGAGCGTTGGGGCGGATTTGGCAATCTCATCAGGCGGCTTCGCCGAAAAGCAACTGCTGCAGGCTTTATAGGCGGCCTGCCAGGTGGCGATGCGTCCGCTGAAGAGCTTGCGCGCCAGGTCGGTGGTGAGACTGGTGAGGGTGTTGGCAGGGTTGACCGCTACCACTATTGTTTGCTCACCGATCTGTGCGGACATGCCATTGAACTCCGCCACGGGCGCCAGTCGTAGCAGGATGGTATCTGTTGGAGGGATTGTCACATCGGCAGCAACCTGGGTGGTGAAGAGCGATGCGTCAGAGATGAGCTCAGCGCAGGCTGACATTTGCGGGGTCAGCCAGTCGAGGGCAGCGGTGTATTGCACGTCCACTTGGTTGGGGTCGGAGCTTGCGGTGGAACCTGCCTGGGAAGCCTGGGCGGGGACGTCCGGTGAGGCTGTCATTGGTGCGGTTGTGGGCTCAACAATGGCCGGCGTAGAAGCCCGTACGCCCGAAACCAGCAGGACGATGGCTGCCAGCAGGATGCAATAGGCGGCGAACCATACCAGGGAGCGCTTGTTAAGGAATGAGAGCAGCCAGTGAATGGACAGGTAGCCCACGACGGCAGCGGCTACGAAACCGAGCAGGATCTTGGGAAGGAAAGCGCCCAGGTTAGGAACATCGAAGAGATCCAGCACGCTTACCAGGCCAGCGGCGATCATCACCGGGATGGACATGAGAAACGAGAAGCGCGCAGCGGACGGTCGGTCGAGGTGGCGCGTCATACCGCCGGTTATGGTGGAGCCGGAGCGGGATACCCCCGGGAAGATGGACACAGCCTGGAAAAGCCCGATCCACAAGGCATCGAACCATTTCAAGTCGTCCAGCTTGCGGCTGCGGCGGCTGAAGAATTCGGCCAGCAGCAGCATCGCGGCGGTGCCCACCAGGAACCAGGCGGTCATGCGCGGGCTGTTGAAGGCGGCTTCAACTTTGTCCTTGAGCAGCAATCCGGCCAGCCCGGCTGGAATGGTGGCCAGAATGAGATACCAGCCCATGCGCGCGTTGGCATCCTCAAAGGGTTTGCGTTTTGCCAGTCCGCTGAAAAAGGCTTTGAGGATAGCCCACAGGTCCTTCCAGAAATATACAATGACCGCCAGCAGGGTGCCGAGCTGAACGAGCACATCAAAGGGGAATACCTGGCTCTCGGGGATGTTCCACTTGAGCAGGAAGGGAACCAGCACCAGGTGAGCGGAGGAGGACACGGGCAGGAACTCGGTGAGACCCTGGACAATACCCAGGATGAGGGACTGAAGAAAACTCATGATTTCTCCTGACGGGCAGAGGGTTTGTAATGTGAAAGGAACTCATCAGCAAAAGTGTTGAAGCTCTGGTCGATGATAGCCTGGCGCATACGCTGGGCGAGGGACACCAGGAATTGAATGTTATGGATGGAAAGCAGGGTGGAGGCGAGCAATTCTTTGGCCACGATCAGGTGACGCAGGTAGCCGCGGGTGAAGTTCTGGCAGGCATAGCAGGAGCAGGTGCTGTCGATGGGCTGCGGATCGTGAGCGAAGGCGGCATTCATCAGGTTGATGCGCCCGGTGGGGGTGAAGACGGCGTTGTGGCGCGCCAGGCGGGTGGGCAGCACGCAATCGAAGATGTCCACACCGCGCATGACCCCGTTGACCAGGTCTTCAGGCGAGCCTACGCCCATCAGGTAGCGCGGTTTCTCACGCGGCAGGAGGGGATCGACCACTTCCAGCATGGCGTGCATCTGCGCTTTGGTCTCGCCCACTGAGAGACCGCCGATGGCGCAGCCGGGCAGGTCAAGGGAGGAGACAAAGCGAGCCGATTGTTCGCGCAGGTCGGGGAAAACGCCGCCCTGCACGATGCCAAAGAGAGCCTGGTCGGGGCGGGTCTTGGCCTGGATACAGCGTTCCAGCCAGGCATGCGTGCGGCTTAGCGATTTCAGGTTGTACTCGCGGTCATTGGGTTCCGCACACTCATCAAAAGCCATGATGATATCGGCACCCAGCTTTTCTTGGATGGCAATCGAGCTCTCGGGGGTAAAACGGTGCATGGAACCATCGATGTGGCTTTTGAAAGTAACGCCGTCATCGTCGATCTTGTTGGAATCGGACAGGGAGAAGACCTGGAAGCCGCCCGAATCAGTGAGCATGGGACCCGGCCAGCGCATGAACTCATGCAGACCGCCGAACTCAGCCACCAGGTCGGCCCCGGGGCGCAGATAGAGGTGGTAAGTGTTGGACAGCACCAGGCTGGCGCCGGTCTCTTTCAGTTGAGCCGGTGTAACCGATTTCACGGTAGCCTGGGTGCCTACGGGCGCAAAGACCGGGGTGAGCAGCTCACCGTGCGGGGTGTGGAAAGTGCCTGCACGAGCGGAGCCCTGCGTGGCAAGAAGATTAAAAATGAAATCCTGTGTTTTCATGAATCGTTATTATAGTCCGAATCCGGGCAGATACCAGAAAACATGCTTGCAGGGGGTGGGCAGGTCGTTTATACTAATGGGCATGGCTCAGAATGGACAATCTATCTGGCTGGAGATCAACCTGGGTGCGATCCGCAGGAACATCCAGCGCATCCAGACGCACACTGGGCGGCCGGTGATGGCGGTGGTGAAGGCCAACGCATATGGTCACGGCATCATTGAAGTATCGCGCGCTGCCGAAAAAGCGGGCGCGATCTACCTGTGCGTGGCGCGCATTGAAGAAGCGCAGAAGATCCGCCAGGCAGGCATTTTTGCGCCGATCCTGGTGATGGGCTATACCAAGCCGGGCAAGGTGGTGGATGCCGCCGACACGAACATCAGCCTGACCGTAGCGGATTGGAAGACAGCCAGGGCGTATGCGCGGGCAGCCGCAGGCTTGGCGAATCCTCTGAACGTGCATGCCAAGATCGACACCGGCATGAGCCGGCTGGGTGTGCTCAGCGAAGAGGGAGCCGGTTTCTGCCATTGGCTGGCGCAGCAACCCGGCTTGTTCCTGCAAGGGGTGTTCACCCACTTTGCCTGTGCGGATGAACTGACCAATCCCATCACGAACGTGCAGATCGAACGGTTCAACGAAGTGCTGGCGCAATTGAAAGCCCTGGGGGTGAACCCGGGCCTGGTGCATGCCTCCAATTCAGCAGCGTCGATCTATTACCCGGACGGCTGGTATGACGCCGTGCGTCCAGGCATCGCCATCTACGGCATGAACCCTGCGCCGCAGGCTCCGCTGCCCGAGGGGTATGAGCGTGCACTGACCTGGAAGTGCCTGCTGGCATCGGTGAAGCTGCTGCCGGCGGGGTCCGGAGTAAGTTACGGGCATACCTATTTCACATTGAGAGAAGAACGTATCGGCGTGACAGCCATCGGGTATGCAGACGGTTTCAGGCGGGTGAAAAACAATGTGGCTCTCCTGCGCGGCAAACGCATCCGGCAGGCGGGCAACGTGTGCATGGACCAGACCATGTGGCACCTGGATGAATTTCCGGAGGTTGAGGTGGGGGAAGAAGTGGTGCTGATCGGCGAGCAGGATGGGGAACTCCTGAGCGCGGATGAGATCGCTGCTTCCTGGGGGACGATCAATTATGAAGTAGTGTGCGGCTTGACTGATAGGGTACACAGAATTTTCATCGACGAAGAGGATTAACTTTGCAGGTCTCCAACCCAAGCAAACGCTGGATTTTGGCAGCGAAGATCGATGCCAAAACGGATGAGGTGCTATCGCCTTACCCGTCTTTTTTACGCCAAATACTGTTTAATCGAGGGATCCGCACCATAGAACAGGCGGATGCCTACCTGCGCGCTTCCACTCCCCTGGCAGATCCGTTCCTGCTGCTGGATATGGACAAGGCGGTGGAGCGGCTCTGGACAGCGATAGAGAATGACGAAGGGATTGCGGTTTACGGCGATTACGACGTGGACGGCGTCTCTGCAACTGCGCTGATGGTGGAGGTTATCCGCAGGCTGGGCGGGAATGTAACCCGCTACATTCCCAACCGGTTTGACGAAGGTTATGGACTCAACCTTGGAGCTATTCAGTTTCTAGCGGATTCCAATGCAAAAGTGATCCTGACCGTGGACTGCGGTATCCGTTCACCGCGCGAAGCGGACCTGGCGCGTGAGTTGGGCGTGGATTTGATCATCAGCGACCATCATTACCCCCAGGGCGACCTGCCGCAGGGCTATGCGGTACTGTGCCCCAAGCGGGAGGGCGATCCGTACCCGGATAAGGACCTGGCCGGGGTGGGGGTGGCATTCAAGATCGCCCAGGGGCTCATCCAACGCTCCGGGCGAGTGGATGTGAACGCAGAAGAATGGCTGGACCTGGTGGCTCTGGGCACCGTGGCGGATATCGTACCCCTCACCGGCGAGAACCGCGTGATGGTGCGCAAGGGCTTAAGCCTGATCCGCCTGGGCAGGCGGCCTGGCTTGACTGCGCTGGCAGGCGTGGCCGGCAAGGATTACCGTACGACCACTGCCACGGACATCGGTTTCATCCTTGGCCCGCGTCTGAACGCAGCCGGCAGGATGGAATCAGCGCTGCAGGCGTATGAGTTGCTGATCGGAGATTCGCTGCAGGAAGTGGGGAAGGCGGCCCAGATCCTGGAGAACCAGAACAAGGACAGGCAAATCCAGACCCGTAAAGCCCAGGAAAAGGCGCAAGGAGATTTGGGTGATATCGGCGACCAGAAGCTGGTGGCAGCTTTTTCGGAGGAGTACAGTTCCGGGATCATTGGACTGGTGGCTTCCAGGCTGGTGGAAACCTACTACCGCCCGGCGCTGGTGGGATCGATTGACGGGGATGAGATACGTGCTTCCTGCCGTAGCATTCCGGAATTCCATATCACCAAAGCGCTGGACGAGTGCGCGGACCTGCTGGTGCGGCACGGCGGTCATTCCATGGCAGCCGGGCTGACAGTAAGGAGCGAGAATATGGATGCGCTCGTAATGCGGCTGCAGGAGATTGCCGAACGTAAATTAGCTGGTCTTGACCTGCGCCCTGCGCTGCGCGCCGATGTTGAACTGGATATCTCAGAGATTGCCCCGCAACTGTATACCCAACTGGAAGACCTGCAACCGACCGGAATGGGCAACCCGTCGGTCACGTTTATCACCCGCGGCGTACACCTGGATAAGATGTCGCGCATGGGGGAAGACGGCAAACACATCAGCTTCGCGGTGCGGGGCTGCAAGATCGGAAGGGCAGTGGCTTTCAACCAGGGTGCCTGGTTTGATACCTGGATGCGCGGCGACCCGGAATTTGATATTGCCTATTCGATCGACCTGAACCGTTATTTCGACCGCGTCACCCAGCAGTTGAACATCAAAGATATACGCTTGTCCGGGCAGCCTGATTAACCCATGAACCCTCCCTCGCGGCTAAAGGCCATCCTGCTCGGATTCCTGGTCTCGTTCATCTGGTCCACCTCGTGGGTGCTGATCAAGATAGGTCTTGAGGACATCCCGGCGCTGACGTTTGCCGGACTGCGTTATTTCCTGGGATTTCTATGCCTGCTTCCTTTTTTACTGAGGCAGAAGGTGCGCCAGCAGGTCAAACAATTCAACAGGGCGGACTGGGGATGGATCGTGCTGATGGGCGTGGTGGGCTATGCCATTGCCCAGGGTACACAATTCATCAGCATGCAGTACCTGCCGGCTACGACATTGAGCTTGCTGCTCAATATTGCGCCTTTATTTGTGACCTTCATCGCCATATTCCTGGTCAAGGAAATGCCGACCTGGCTGCAATGGATCGGACTGGCGTTCAACCTGGCGGGGGTGTTCATCTTCTTCTACCCGCAGGGCTTTCGCGGGAATTCCGTCATCGGATTCACCTTTGCCATCGTGTGCCTGTTTGCCAATGTGTTTTTCTCGCTGATCGGTAGAAAATTGAACCGTAACGGGCGACTTGACCCGCTGGCAGTGACCATGATGAGCATGGGCATCGGGGCAGTGCTTATGCTGGTGACGGGCATTGCCTGGCAGGGACTGCCGCGCCTGAGCCCCCTAAACCTGCTGATCATTGGTGTACTGGCGGTGATGAACACTGCCCTGGCGTTCACTATTTGGACGTACACACAGCAAACGCTGAGTGCCATGGAATCGTCCATCCTGATGGGGACTATGATGGTGTTCGTAGCAGCGCTGTCCTGGATCTTCCTGCATGAGCGTCAATCTACCTGGGGGGTGCTGGGACTGGCACTTTCATTTAGCGGGGCGATCCTTGTAAATCTGCGCATCAAATCTCATAAAAACAGCCAAAAAACCTGATCACTTCGCCCGTGCTATAATCACAATACAAAGCAGGAAAATCACTGCTTTTTGATCTCATTCCAGATATTTTCGAGGTGCATATGTTAGAAACATTTCCCAAACCCGTGATCTTTGCGCACCGGGGAGCCTGCGCGCATGCCCCGGAAAACACGCTCTCCTCTTTCAACCTGGCTGTGGAAGTCGGTGCGGATGCCATCGAATTGGACGTCAAGCTGACCCGCGATGAAAGGGCCGTGGTCATCCATGACCCGACCCTTGACCGCACCACCGATGGAAAAGGGAAGGTGAATGCGCATACACTCGAGGAATTGAAACAACTGGATGCGGGTGCGAAATTCAATGCCAGGTTTACCGGGGAGAAGATCCCGACACTGGATGAGGTCTTTGAAAGCGTAGGTAAACGCATATTTATTAATGTCGAGCTAACCAATTACACTTCAGGGAACGACGCGCTTATCCCCGTGGTTGCGGGCATCGTCCGACGGCATGGATTGGAAGACAGTGTACTCTTCTCCTCATTCTTCCCGAAAAACCTGGTTTACATGCGCAGCATCCTCACCAGTACCCCGGTGGGATTGTTATGCCTGGAAGGGATTAAGGGTATTTTTATGCGTTCCAGTTTCTTTCTGAAAACTGCGCCTGAAGCGATTCACCCTTATCTACGGGATGTCAGCCGAGGATTGGTGCAGCGCGAACATGCCCGCGGACGCCGGGTGCACGTCTGGACCGTGAACGCTGAAGAAGATATCAAGCGCATGTTCGATTACCAGGTGGATGGATTCTTTACCGATGATCCCCTTAAAGCCTTACAGATGGCCGGGAGAAAATGATCCCGGTTGAGTGGGTGGAGCAAGCCAGGCAGCGCATCGGACCGTACGTAAAGCTCACGCCGGTCACACAAGACACGCAGCTTGGTCTCACCTTCAAGTGGGAAAACCGGCAAGTTACCGGGTCCTTCAAGGCCAGGGGCGCGACCAATAAACTGCTCTCGCTGCTTGATTGGGAGCGGCAGCAGGGGGTGGTTGCCTGTTCGACGGGTAACCACGGGCAGGGCGTCGCGTATGCCTGCCAGGTCTCGGGGTCAACCTGTACCATTTTCGTCCCTCAAGATTCGCCACCCGCCAAGTTGAGAGCCATGCGTGCGCGGGGAGCCGAGGTGCGCAACGTGGCAGGCGGATATGAAGAAGCCGAGCGAGCTGCCATCGAATTTGCTCAAGAGTACAGAAAAGTCTTCGTTTCGCCTTACAACGATGGACAGGTAATTGCCGGACAGGCGACGGTGATGCACGAGATTCTGGAACAAACTGGCGGATTGGAGGCGTTTGATGCAATCCTTGTACCAGTCGGCGGCGCAGGGTTGATCTCAGGGATCGGTTGCCTGTTGGAGGTGCGCAGGAACCGTCCAAAGTTGATCGGGGTGCAGCCGGAGGCCTCGCCGTATGCGCATCAGTTCATGCTAACCGGGACGCAGTCCGGCGTCCACGAGCGCAGCACCATTGCAGAAGGATTGGCCGGGGCCATCGACGCGCAGGCTATCACCCTGCCGATGCTCAAGCGCTATGCGGATGATATTGTGCTGGTAACCGAAGACGAAATCCGGGCAGCCATTGCGCATGCCTGGTACAAGTACGGGCAATATCTGGAAGGTTCTGCGGCGGTCAGCCTGGCTGCACGGCTTACTGGTAAAATTCAGGCACAGTCTGCTCTTTGCATCCTTACGGGTGGAAATATTGAACCCGAACTATTCGATGACATAACAAGGGAATTCAAACACGGTTAACACGGTGAAGCGGATACTGATACTGGCGCTTGTTTTTATACTACTGGCTGGCACAGCTCTGCCGTTGCGGAGTGTGCAGGCTGCCAGCCCGCAGCAATGGCCTCAATACAACCAGCAAGCTGTTGACCTGCTAGCAACGCTCACCACCGAGGAAAAAGTTGGACAGATATTCCTGGTGTCGTTCAGCGGCTCAAACGTTGGGGATGACAGCCCGCTTGCCCAGATGATCGATAAGTTACACATTGGCGGCGTGGTATTACGCGCTGACCGGGATAACCTGGTTGGTCCCGAAAGCACAGCTGCCACCACGCAAGCACTGATCCGTGCTATACAGCAGCTTAATTGGGACGCTGCTCAAATCAATCTTGATACCAACAAAAAAAACAAGTATCTTCCGCTCTTTGTGGGCATCTCGCAGGAAGGTGACCTTTATCCGTATGACCAGATCCAAAATGGATTGACAACGCTTCCCAGCCAGATGGCCATCGGTGCAGGGTGGAACGCGGAAGATGCGAAAACCATCGGGACGATCCTGGGTAGTGAGTTGCGCGCCTTGGGCGTCAACCTGCTCTTTGGACCTTCCCTGGACGTGCTGGACACGGTGAATGCAGAAGGGGGCGAGTTGTTGGGGGTGCGATCCTTTGGAGGGGACCCGTTCTGGGTAGGTGAAATGGGCAAAGCTTATATCCAGGGACTGCACACCGGCAGCGCGAATAAGCTGGCAGTGATCGCCAAGCATTTCCCCGGGCAAGGCAGCTCAGACCGGCAGCCTGAAAATGAGGTTGCCACAGTGCGGAAGTCACTCGAGCAGCTCAAACAGATCGAATTAGCTCCTTTCTTCGCAGTGGCAGCCGCCAGTACGGATACCGCGGACCAGTCACCGGAAGGCTTCCTGGCGGCTAACATCCGCTACCAGGGCTTCCAGGGGAATATCCGCGCCACCACCAAACCCATTTCATTTGATTCAGCGGCTCTTACTGAGATCCTTTCCTTACCGCAATTTGAAGACTGGAAGAACAGCGGCGGGATCATCATCAGCGATAACCTGGCCAATCCAGCGGTGCGCAAGTTCTTCGATCCGCTCAATACCGGCTTCGACGCCCGCCAGGTGGCCAAGAGCGCCTTACTGGCAGGTAACGACATTCTCTACCTGGGTGACGTGGTCTCGTCCAACGATTCGGACGCATTGACCAGTATCACACGCATTGTCAATTTCTTCGTGCAGAAGTACACCGAAGACAATGCCTTCAAGCTGCGTGTGGATGAGGCCGTACTTAAAATTCTGCAATTGAAGCTCAAGCTATATCCCGACCAAAATATTAACCTTGTGGTTCCTGGGATTCAAGCCCTTGCCAGCCTGGGGCAGCAGGTTGACCAGGTGAACAAGATTGCCCAACAGGCAGTGACCTTGATCAACCCGGGTGCTGCTGACCTGGCTGCCGTGCTCCCCGATCCGCCGCAGTGGGCGGACAGGATCGTGTTTATTTCCGACCTAATTCCCTATCAGCAATGCAGCACTTGCAGCGGGCAAACCCTTTTCCCTGCGGAAGCCGTGATGAAATCTGTGCTGCGCATCTACGGACCTGGCGCGGGTGAACAGATCCAGGCCAACCGCCTGATGTCTTATTCGATCGGGTCTTTGAAACTCCTGTTGGATAGAAGCGAAGGCACCGAAGCCATCCAATCTGACCTGAATGCAGCCAACTGGATCGTTTTTTGTTTCAGTGGAAGCAGCGGTTCTGCGGCAGATGCAACACAATTCAGGAGATTATTCGCTGAGCGTCCTGACCTGGTGCGTAATAAGAAAGTGATCGGAATGGCGTTTAATGCGCCTTATTTCATGGACTCAACTGATATTTCCAAATTAAGTGCTTTTTACGGGTTGTATAGCAAGATCCCCCTGACTTTTGACATCGCTGCCAAAGTGCTGTTCCAGGAAATATCCCCGACCGGCTATTCACCAGTTTCGATCCCGGGTTCAGGATATGACCTGATCCAGGCTGTATCTCCCGATCCAGGTCAGATCATCCAATTGCAGGTCGTTGCTGCAGAGGATAATGGAGAAGTTGTCAGCACACCCTCCATAGGAGGCAGTCAACCGTTGTTGTACAAGGTCGGTGATACGGTGCCTGTTTCAACCGGGATCATCCGTGACAACAATGGGCACGCAGTACCGGATGGCACGCTGGTGAAATTCCTGGTGGACGCAAAATCAATCACCGGGTCGCTGGACCAATTTGAGGTTGAGACAGTCGGCGGGGTGGCCCAGATTACCTATGTGATCCCGAGCATCGGCAGCCTGCAGATCAGCGCTTCCGCCGACCCTGCGTTGATCTCAGAGATCTTAAGACTGGATATTACTGATGCAGGCGGTGTGATCACGTCTTTCCAACCGACAGTAATCCCTGAGGAGACGATCGAGCCGACACCAACTCTGATGGCGACTCCTACGGTTTTACCGCCGGGTGTTTTGCGTCATCAGGAAGGGAAACTAACCGTGGGGGATTGGTTCTTGTGCATGTTGCTCATCCTGGCAGGCTGTCTATTCTTCGGATGGGTTGCGCATGCGCATCTGCCGAGAAAATGGTTGAGCTTGCTTACGGTGAGCATAGGCGCAGGCGGCAACGTGGGCTACCTTCTAACGGCAGCGGCCCTGCCCGGAATCAAACAACTTGTGGAAACTGAGAGTATGCTCACATCCCTGTTATTCACCGCTGCAGGAATGTTGTTGGGCCTGGGAATCGGGTACCTGGTTTTTCGGGTAAGAGGAAAGACGCCTAACGTAAAATCGTAACCAGCAAACTTAAGACAGACATCCCTAACAGCAGCAGCCAGACGCGCTGTGATGAGCGCGACAGGGTCGGCGGGAGTTTGACCGATACCCGGTTTCCATCGGAAATCGTAATAGGACGATTCCCGATCAAGCCTTCGCGGAATTCTTCGATCGAGGAGGGGCGATCGTCCGGATGCAGGGCCATGCCCCACAGGATGGCTTTTTCGGTGCGTGTGCTCACTGCCGGGTTTACCTGTTTGATCGGAACCAGTGCGGTCGGATCGATAAACCGCTGACGGGCATCCGCCGGGGGGGTGGAGGTCAGCAGGTGGTATAAGGTGGCGGCAAAAGAAAAGATATCGCTGCGGGCGTCGGTGTGACCGATCTCTCCGCCGTATTGTTCGAGCGGTGTGTACAGGGCGGTACCCTGGCCTTGCAGGATCGTGATCGTTACTTCTCCCGGTGCCAGCAGTTTTGCCAAACCGAAATCGACCAGTTTCAGCAATCCGGATGGAGTAATCTTAAGATTGCTGGGTTTGATGTCGCGATGCAGGATGGGAGGATTCTGCGAATGAAGATATGTGAGGGCATCAGACAATTGGTTAGCCCAATTCAATACCTCGCCTTCACTGATAAACTTGTTCTTTTCACGATGTTCAAGCATAACCGTGCGAAGATCTTTACCGGGAACAAAATCCATAATGAGATAATCATTCTGGTTTATGGAGAAAAAATCGGACACTTTGGGCAAGTTCGGGTGGTCCAGCCTGGCAAGGATGGTGGCTTCGCGCTGAAATTGCTCACGGGCTTCCTTGATCAGATTGGCAGGCAGGGTATTGTCGTGTTCCACCTCTTTTAGGGCGCACTGGCGGCCTTCCAGGCGAAGGTCATCCGCCAGGTAGATACAGCCCATGCCGCCTTGTCCGATGACACGACGGATGCGATACCTCCCCCGGAGCGTTTCTCCTGTTTTGAGCGGTGTGAACAATATTATTCAGACCCTTCGAGTTTTCAAATCACATTCGATTATTCTTTTATATTATACTGTAAAGAGAATTCGATCCTACTGGCTTGACTTGTGGAGCAAATGATGATTTCCAAGGGGACAATTGATGAGCCGATCACTGGCGAGTATCCCGTCCTGGTTGCACTGCAGGGACCATTGGAGGGGAAACGCTGGATCATGAAGGAAGCGGTGATCATCGGCCGCGAGCCGGACTGTACGGTTTCCATTGAGGACCGACAGGTTTCTAGGCAGCATGCCAGGTTATCGTGCAGCAATAATTTGTGTAATTTGGAAGACCTGGGCAGTAAGAATGGTACCTACCACAACGGAAAACAAGTGGAAGGCAGCGTTACGATCAAGGATGGCGATACCTTCCAGGTGGCGCTCATCCAAAAATTTGTTTTTTATAGTTCGGATGCCACCATGCCCATGGAAGACCTGGGATTTCCGATCCTTCAAGGAGAGGGCAAACTGGTCCTGGACGGCAAGTCCCGCCGGGTCTGGGTGGCGGGCAAGGAACTGGTGCCACCTATTTCCGCTGCGCAGTTCCGGCTCCTGGCCTGCCTGTACAGGCAAGCCGGGCAGGTAGTTGCGCGCGAGGAACTTGTGCAGGAGATCTGGCAGGGTGAGGAGTCGGTTGGTGTTTCAGATCAGGCACTGGATGCGCTCATCCGCCGGTTACGGGAACGTATCGCTGAGATCGACAACCGCGAGCAGTATATCATCACGGTCAGGGGGCATGGTGTAAGATTTGAAAATCACTGACCAGTTAAGAGAACAGAGTACGGAGGTCAGTTTCGCGAGTAATGAGTAATTAGTAATCAGGAACACCAAGAATTGACAGTTGTCATTAGTCTGGTGGATCAATTGCCAGGAAAAGTAAAACCGGG
>DAONEZ010000018.1:0-13556 GCA_035403345.1 Anaerolineaceae bacterium | reverse complement strand
GTGCCTGCCATAACGGGCATCCAGGGATTGCGAAAGCGACAGCCCGAAGCGGAAAAGCTCTGCGTCCATCAACTCCGTGTGCGTGGTGAACGGCAGGGCATGCCAGGCGATGTCTCCTGCCAGGATACCGGCTTCCATGTCAGCCCGTTCTGCGGGGGAGGCTTGTTCCAGGAACTCGTAGATGAGCCAGGAGCCTGTTGTCCAGACGAAGCGATCTTCACAGCCGGAATCACGCATTTCGCGCGCCACCCGCAGCGCAGTCGGGATATATTTCTTGAAATAATTATGAGTGACCGCCGCGGCGAAGTCCGTGAATCCGACATCGAGGTGGGTCTTAAAGATCAGGTGGATTTTCCGCTGCATACTTCCTCTTCTATTTTGCTCCCTTGATACGCGGCAGGAGCAGGACCGAAAGCAGGAATAGACCGCCATACAGGGCGAAGATGACCGGGTAGCCCAGGCCGGGTTGAATGGCATTGAAGTAATCCGCCATCGGGCCGCCAATGCTGGAGCCGATGATACCCGCCCCTGCCCCGGCCAGGTTGGAAATGCCCAGGTAACGCCCAGCATCCTTCTCCGGCACCAGGTCCGTGCCCAACGCCCAGTTGCTCGCCATAAAGGTGCCTGTGCCCAGGCCGAGGAAGGCTCCCGACACCATCACCATGGGAATGGTGCGCGAGAAGACCAGCAATATCGTTCCAAACACAGCCAACAGTCCGGCGGCAACCAGCAACTTTTTACGGCCGATCTTGTCCGAAAGATACCCTCCAAGGATGGAGGTGATGAGCAGAAAGATGAAGATGACCGCCGTTAGATAGGTGGTCACCGTAGCCGGGTTGGGCACCTTCAGCACATCTTTGACGAAGAACATGGCAAAGTTACGCACCGAACCGATGGCTGCCAGGAAGAGCAGCCGTGTGACCACCCACCAGATGAACGACATCTGGCTGCTGGACTCTTTACCAATGCCGACGCGCGCGCCGAAATAGACGCCGATGAAAATGGACCCCGCCATGCCGAGCAGCCCCACCAGTCCCACCACCAGCACGCGCAGCCACAGGCTGGTGGTGCCCGCGGGCAGCCAGGTGCCGCTGCCTTTGACTAACAGGAGGTCCAGTTGGGTGACGCCCACGAAAATGACGGTCAGCAGCAGCATGCGCCAGATCGGGTGATCCTGCTGCCTGGGGGGCTTCTCAACCAGCGATTCCTCTTTGGTGAAGATCACGGTGATGAGCATGGTAACGAGGTAGGTGGCCATCAGGATGATGAGTACAATCCAGAATTTTTCCTTATCCAGCAGCGGAGAAATCAGCAGCACCAGGGCGGCCGGCAGCATTTCCATCACCGACTTGATACCGGAGGCCCTGCCGCGCTGGTGTTCCTGGACCACATCCGGGATGAGACCCTGCTGACCGGCCTGGCTGATGTTGGAGGAAAATTGCAGCAGGATGATGCCGAGCAGCAGCACTGCCAGGGAGGCGGTGATACCGAAACTGGACTGGAAAAAGGTGTTCAGGGGAGAGGTTTTGAAAAAGAGCGAGGAACCCACCACGGCCAGGAAGAGAATGTTCAGCAGGGCGCCCCAGAAAATGAACGGACGCCGGCGGCCGAACTTTGAGGTACTGCGGTCGCTCAACATGCCCATCACGGGTTGGACGAACATGGCCACCGCCAGCCCGGTGACGTATACCAGGGCGGTGTAGGTGTTCTTTTTCTCCGGCGGCATGAAGGCCAGCACCAGTGCCGGCAGCAACAGCGGGCTGATGACGTTGGAAGCCATGCTCAACCCTAACTGGTAGGAATTCAGGCTCAGCAGGTCGTACCAGTGCATTTGTTTTTTCAAGGCATGCCTCCGCTTGCGGGGATTATTTCTAGAAAAAAAAATAAAGATTTGAAAAGTACAAAAAGAATCACCCTGGCTTTATGGTAGTCAGGGTGAAATGAAATGTCAAGCAGGTTTTAGGGATTCTACAGCCGGATTTACTTAAGCACCAGGATGACCACCAGTACCAATTCCGTTACCAGGCTAATGATGTTGGATTGAACAACTGATTTATCCACCACCATGGAGATGGCGCGCAAGGAGGCGATCACCGCATAGACGATGCCGAGGGTGAGGAATACTTCGCGCGTGGGCATGAGCAGAGCGGCCAGGCCCAGGGCGAGGAAAGTGCCGCCCATCACCGCGCGGATCTCGGTAGTGGCTCGCGGACTGGTGGCCTCAATGCCTGTGAAGCCTTTGATGGCGCGCGGACGGATGAGCGAATACAGCCCGGTGAACAGGGTAATAATAACAGCCAAATACTGGATGATGGTTATCAGGGTCATCATGCACCTTCATAACGTAGAGTTTTCATTATTATAGTAGAAATCACCCCGCCTTGTGACCGGTGTATAGGGATATTAAAAGGCGGTTCTTATACAACTCTTATCAAAAACACTTGACAATTGGGATAAATAAGAGTATTATTATCATAATTACACAATACATTACAGGATAAATCTGATGAGTCAACTTTACGAATTACCCGCACTGAAGTTTTCTTTTGACGCACTTGAACCTGCGATCGATGCACGCACCATGGAAATTCACCATGACAAGCATCACGCCACTTATGTAGCCAACCTTAATAAGGCATTCGAAGCCGCTTCGGAATTCTATGGCAAGCCGATCGAAGCCGTCTTACGCGACATCACCTCCATCCCCGAAGGCATCCGCACCGCTGTGCGCAACAACGGCGGTGGGCATGCGAACCACAGTTTATTCTGGGAAGTTTTGACCCCGGGTGGAAAGAGATCACCCGATGGCGCACTGCTGGTAGACCTGGAAAAGACCTTTGGCGGATTGAACGCCTTTATGGAGAAATTCTCCGCTGCAGCCGCTACCCGTTTTGGCTCCGGATGGGCGTGGCTGGTGGTAGATGGTGAAAAGAAACTGCAGGTCTATTCCACTGCCAACCAGGATAGCCCGTTGATGGAAGGGCATACTCCTATCCTCGGACTGGACGTGTGGGAACACGCCTACTACCTGAATTACCAGAATCGCAGGCCGGATTACATCAAGGCTTTCTGGTCAATGGTCAACTGGAGCTTCGTGGAAATGGAATACCAAAAAACACGGTAACACTTGAGTCCTGGCGGGAGAATCCCTCCAAACGCGTTGCAGATACCCCGGTTTGTCTCACGAGGGGGAAGCGGACAACCAAAGCAACCATCTGCAGCCAGGAGGAATCACCCGTAAGGGCAACTCAACTGCTCGATCCCCCGCATGCGCGGGGGATTTTTTTTGTAATATTAATGGAGTAAAATAACTCATCTGCAGACAACTGTTCCTGCGAGTGTTTTAAGATTCCTGTTTCACGGACCAGGCCATGTTAATAGACTATCTCCCCATTTTTATCCTTGTTGCATTAGCCCTGGTGGTGGGCATTATTGTGCTCATACTGGGGCATTTTGTTGGCCCGCACCGCCCTACCAGCCGGAAAGCAGAGCCATACGAGTCGGGCATGATCCCTTATGGACCCGGGACGCGCAAGATGCCCGTACGCTACTACCTGGTGGCCATGTTGTTTATCCTGTTTGACGTTGAGGTGATCTTCTTCCTGCCCTGGGCCGTGGCATTTAAACAACTGGGTATCTACGCCCTGGTGGAAATGTTTCTATTTGTGGTGATATTAATGGTGGGCTTCGTTTATATATGGAAGAAGGGAGCACTGGAATGGGAATAGACTCAAAGAGCGGCACCCCCGGGGTGGTCACCACCAACCTGGAAAAACTGGCCAACTGGTCGCGCACCAATTCTCTCTGGCCGATGGGTTTTGGACTGGCCTGCTGCGCCATTGAAATGATGGCAGCCCAGGCATCCAACTACGACATGAGCCGGTTTGGCATGGAACTGATGCGCTCCAGCCCGCGCCAGTCTGACCTGATGATCGTGGCCGGGCGCGTCTCCCAGAAGATGGCTCCCGTCTTGCGCAACCTGTACGACCAGATGCCGGATCCCAAGTGGGTCATCGCCATGGGTGATTGCGCTGCCTGCGGCGGTGTCTTCAACAACTATGCGGTCGTCCAGGGGGTGGATGAGATCGTACCGGTGGATGTGTACATCTCAGGCTGCCCGCCGCGCCCTGAAGGCTTGATCAACGGCGTGTTGCTCTTGTATGAAAAGATCCGCAAAGAAAAATTCGCACAGTGGAAGTAGAGGCGGATATGAATGATCTCTTAAAACCGGCAGTTGAAAAACTGCAAAAAAAATATAAGGCCCAGGTCAACGAGTTCAAGGATGAGGTGACCGTATTCATCCCGGCCGAAAAGAACACCGAAGCCGCTACGCTCCTGCGGGACGAGTTCAGTTTCGACATGCTGCCTGTGGTCACCGCGGTGGATTATTGCCCGCAGAGCCCGCGTTTCCACATGGTTTACATTTTCTATTCCACCAAAGATAAAGTCTATCTCACCATGCGCGCGTCGTTGGATGGGGATACCCCTTCGATCAAAACGATGGAGGGCGTATATCCCAGTGCCAACTGGCGAGAACGCGAGGTGTGGGACCTGTTCGGCATTACCTTTGAAGGTCATTCCGATCCCAGGCGCTTGCTCATGCCGCCCAACTGGCAGGGTCACCCCCTGCGCAAGGATTACCCCCTGGGCTACGAAGAAGTCCAGTACAGTTTCAATTTCGATGAAATTGACCTGCGAAAACCGAAGGGGGAGAGGTAATCATGCGCGAGATACAGGAATTCACCCTGGAAGAATTGAAACACAAGTTCAGCCCGCGGGCACTGACCGGAGATACGGTCGTGCTCAACATGGGCCCGCAGCACCCCAGCACGCATGGCGTGCTGCGCCTGATCGTTGAGCTGGACGGTGAGATCGTGGTCAATTGCGTGCCGGATGTGGGCTACCTGCATACCGGCATTGAAAAGAACGTGGAAAATAAGACCTACCAGAAGGCCGAAGTGATGACCGACCGCATGGATTACATGTACACCATTGGCAACAACCTGGTGTACTGCCTGGCGGTCGAAAAACTGGCGGAACTGAAGGTCCCGCCGCGTGCGGATGGCATCCGAGTCATCCTGGCGGAACTCTCGCGCATTCAGTCGCACCTTCTGTGGCTGGGGACGCACGCCATGGATATCGGCGCCATGTCGGTCTTCCTGTACTGCATGCGCGAACGCGAGATGATCCTGAACATCTTCGAGCTGATTTCGGGTCAGCGCATGATGACCACCTACATCCGCCCTGGCGGGTTGTGGCGGGATGTACCGGCTTCCTTTGAGGAAGCGGTGCGCGATTTCATCAAGGTACTGCCCGGGCGCATTGCCCAATACGAAGCCCTGTTGAACAAGAACCGCCTGTGGCAGGACCGCACCCAGGGCAAGGGCGTGATCGATACAAAAACCTGCCTGGCCTGGAATGTGACCGGTCCGGTGCTGCGCGCAACGGGCATGGCGCACGATTACCGCAAAGCCAATCCCTATTCCGGGTTCGAACAATATGACTTTGATGTGCCCACCCAAACCGGCGGAGACGTCTGGTCGCGCTACCTGGTGAAGGTGGAAGAAATGCGCCAATCACTGCGCATCGTGGAACAAGCGCTGGATAAGTTGCCCTACGGACCGGTGCGCGACAGTAACGCAAAGTATATTCCCCCGCGCCGCTCCGAAATTGGCGTGAGCATGGAAGCACTGATCCATCACTTTAAACTGTGGACGGAAGGCTTCACTCCACCAAAAGGATCGGTGTATACCGCCATCGAAAGCCCGCGCGGTGAGCAGGGCGTGTTCCTGGAATCAGACGGGACCGCCAAACCCTACCGCGTGCACTTCCGCACCCCGACCCTGCCCCTCCTCCAGGCGCTTCCACTGGTGGCGAAGGGAGCATTTGTGGCAGACCTGGTAGCTATCGTGGGCAGTTTTGATGTTGTCATGGGAGATAACGACCGGTGAACGAGCTCATAAAGAAACACTCTCATAAAGTAAACGAAATCCTGGCCAAGTATCCGCCGGATCAGAAGCAGGCAGCGGTGATGCCCCTGCTGCACCTGGTTCAGCAGGATGCCGGCTTCATCTCCCGCGAATCCATGCAGGCTGTGGCTGAGATCACCGGGGTAAGCACCACGGAAGTGGCTTCAGTAGTGGGTTTTTACACCCTTTTCCACGCAGCTCCCGAAGGCAGGATCCGCCTGCAGGTATGCACGGATGTAGCCTGCGACCTGCGTGGGGCAAAAGAATACCTGGAGAAATTGTGTGCTGCCCTGGGCATTCAACCGGGCGAGACCACACCGGACGGATTGGTAACCATCGAAGAAGTCAAGTGCCTAGCGGCTTGCGACCGGGCGCCCATGTTCCAGGCGCAAATGGGCGATGAGCTCAGTTATCACGAGAACCAGAACGTGGATAAAACGCTTGACTGGCTTTCGTCAATGACAGCCTCCTTGCGCAAACCTGAGAGCAAGCCAACGACGGCTGAGGAAGGAGGGAAACATGAGTGAGATCTTCCTGCTGCGCAACCGCCTGATCCCCGGCTTGAACCAGTTCAAGGTTTACCTTGAAAACGACGGTTTTGCTACCTGGAAAAAAGCCGTGACCAGCCTGAAACCGGAGGACATGGTCAATGAGGTTAAAGCCTCCGGCTTACGCGGACGCGGTGGCGCAGGTTTTCCAACCGGCTTGAAGTGGTCCTTCCTGCCCAATACCATCTGGCCGCATTACGTGGTGGCCAACGCGGATGAATCTGAACCGGGTACTTTTAAAGACCGCGAGTTGCTTGAGTTCAATCCCTACCAGTTCCTGGAAGGATTGATGCTGGCTTCCTATGCTGTGCGTGCCCAGGCTGCCTATATCTACTTCCGCGGTGAGTTCTGGCAGATCGCGCAAAAATTCGACGAACGCATTGCAGAGTTGACCGCTGCCGGATTGTTGGGTGACCACCTGTTCGGAACGGATTACTCGCTGCGTGTGTACACCCACCTTGGCGCCGGGGCTTATATCTGCGGCGAGGAAACTGCGCTGCTGGAATCACTGGAAGGAAAAATGGGACAGCCGCGCCTGCGCCCGCCTTTCCCTGCTGTGTACGGCCTGTTCGGCATGCCCACGGTGATCAACAACGTGGAAACGCTCACCAACCTGCCCATCATTTTCGGCAAGGGCGTGCCTTACTTCCGCAGCCAGGGCACCGAGAAAAGCCCCGGAACCAAGATCTTCAGCCTCTCGGGCAGGGTGAACAAACCCGGTAATTATGAACTACCTTTGGGTACTACCTTCCGTGAACTGATCTACACCCACGGTGAAGGCATACTTAACGGCGCGAAGATCAAAGCCATCATGCCCGCCGGCGCATCTTCTGCGCTCATCCCTGCCACCGAGGCTGCCCTGGACACCCCCATGGATTACGAATCCGTTCCAACCCTGGGATGTGCCCTGGGTTCGGCTTCGGTCATGATCCTGGACGAGACCACAAACGCCAGCGACCTGGTAAATGACACCGTCCACTTCTTCGCCCATGAATCCTGCGGCAAGTGCACTCCCTGCCGTGAAGGTACCTTCTGGATGAGCCGCATTGTTGACCGTATTGCGTCGGGCAAGGGCAAGAAGGAAGATATCGACCTGCTTGAAAGCGTGGCTGGACAGATCCAGAACAAGTGCCTGTGCGCATTGGGTGAGTTTTCAATCGTGGCTGTACAGTCGGCGATTAAAAATTTCAGGGCTGACTTTGATGCCCGCGTGGAGAGTTAAGCGGATGGATAAATTAGTCACTCTAAAGATTGACGGTCGCAGCGTCACGGTTCCCGCGGGAACCATGATCGTGGATGCTGCCAAGGAACTGGGCATTGTGATCCCGGTCTTTTGCTACCATCCCAAGCTCAAACCCGCCGGGATGTGCCGTGTGTGCCTGGTGGACGTGGGACGACCACAGATGGACCGCGCCACCGGTGCGCCAGTTCTGAATGAGGACGGCACGCCAAAAATTGCATTCGGTCCCAAGCTGGAAACAGCCTGCACCACGCCCGTTTCCGAAGGGATGGTGGTGTGGGGCGCAACCGAAAAGGTGATGGAAGCGCGCAAAGACGTACTTGAAATGCTGCTCACTTCCCACCCGCTGGACTGCCCGGTGTGCGACAAGGGCGGCGAGTGCCCCCTGCAGAACCTGACCATGAAGTTTGGCCCAGGCGAAAGCCGCTTCAAGTTCGATGAGAAGAAACACCTGGCCAAGCGCGTACCCCTGGGTGAGCTTATTCTTTTAGACCGCGAGCGCTGCATCCAGTGTGGGCGCTGCGTGCGCTTCCAGGAGCAGTTGGCCGACGACCCGGTGATCGGGTTCTACAACCGCGGACGATCCATCCAGATCACCACCTTCTCGACCCCCGGCTTCGATTCGATCTTCTCCGGTAATACCACGGATATATGCCCGGTAGGCGCACTGACCACCAGCGATTTCCGCTTTGGGGCGCGCGCCTGGGAAATGAAGGAAAAACCCTCCATCTGCACCCAGTGTCCGGTGGGCTGCAATATCATGTATAACATACGGCGCGAAGCGAAGAGCAGCGGCCGCATGGTCATCAAGCGCGTCATGCCGCGCCAGAACGAGGAAGTGAACGAGATTTGGATCTGCGACAAAGGGCGCTTCACTTACCACTACGCCGAAAGCCCCGAACGGCTGACCTCTCCCCTCATCCGTCGTGATGGAGAGCTTGTTCAGGTTGGTTGGGAAGAAGCTGTGTCATACGCGGCAGATAAGGTGAAGGCGGCCGGCTCCAGCCTGGCAGTCATCGCCAGCGGGCGTTTGAGCAACGAAGACCTGTTTACCCTGAAGACCTTCTCCAACCGGATCAACGGTAAGGCTATCCTGCACACCACCATCAGCGGCGGGGATTGGGTATCACGCTGTGGCCTGACCCCGGGCTCCAACCTGGGTGAACTGGGTGGGAATGATACCATCCTGGTGTTCGCCTCCGACCTGCATGAGGAAGCCCCCCTGTGGTGGCTGCGTGTGAAAACAGCCGCGGAACGCGGAGCTTGCCTGATTGTGGTTAACCCGCGCAAGACGCGCCTGGACAAATACGCCTGCCATACCCTGCGCTATGTATATGGCGAGGAGGGCAAAGCGCTGCAAGAGATCACTTCCAGCAGCGGCGAGATCGCCAGCGCCGTGAAGGAAGCCGAGAACCTGGTCATTTTCTACGGAAGTGAAGGGTTGGGACTGGCGCAATCCGCTTACGTGGCCGAGAGCCTGGCTGGCGTGCTGCAATCCGGCGGGCGCGTGGGCAAGCCCAACAACGGTTTGGTGGCAGTCTGGCAAAAGGGCAACGACCAGGGAGCCTGGGAGCTGGGTTTCCGCACGGATGAGAAATTGCAGGAGACCATCAGCGCAGCCATGGGCGTGTATATCGCCGGGGCTGACCCGGCCAGCGAGGATCCGCAGCTAAAGATCGCGCTGCAGCGCGCCGGTTTCGTTATCGTCCAGGACCTGTTCCTGACCGAGACCGCTAAACTGGCGGATGTAGTCCTGCCCGCCCGGGCGGTGATGGAACGCGAAGGCACGGCTGTGAACGGCGAGCGCCGACTGCAGCACTACCTGCCGGCCATCCCTGCTCCGGTTGGTACCAGGGCTGACCATGAGATCACCTCTGCCATTGCCCAGGCTGCCGGGTTGGACCTGCTGGAAATCTCGGTGGAATCGATATTTGAACGCATGACCGCTGAGCCAGGTGTTTTCGAAGGTATTACCCTGATGCAGCTTGGCGAAGTAAAAGAACAACGACCTTCCATCGGCAGGAACTGGAAATACTATGGAGGCACCAGTTACGATAATCATCACGGTCTGGGGTTGGTGCTGCCTCTCAATACTGAAGTGCCCCTGTTGACGGCTAAAAAAGCCGTTCCAGTTACGGAAGTGATCGCCGGCAGGTTGCTGGCAGTGCCGGTCACGCGGCTGTATGACCGCGGAGGAACCGTGACCGCATCTGATATGCTCAAAGAACGCATTAGCAGCGGTGTGGTGAGTCTGCATCCAGAGGACGCCGGGAAGTTGGGCGCGAATACCGGAGACCGCGTGGTGTTGAAGTTCGCTGAACGCGAGTTGGAATGTGGACTTGAACTCAACCCGGACCAGCCGAGCGGGGTTGCCCTGGTGGTGCGCAGTATGGGCGCCATGCTGGCAGCGCCGGCAGAGGTGGCGGTGGTTGTGAAGACCGCGGCGAAAGACTCATAGGCGAGGAGATAACGATGACATTTGGATTAGTCCTTGAATGGGGCATCAAATCACTGGTTGTCATCCTGGCAATGACGGTCGGTTTTGCCTATGTGACCCTTTATGAGCGGCGCGCGCTGGCCAGGCTGCAAAACCGCATCGGTCCCAACCGGGCTGGTCCGCAGGGTCTGTTACAGCCAATCGCGGATGCATTCAAATTGATATTTAAAGAAGAACTGCTGCCCGCCAAAGCGGATAAACTCATCTTCATTATGGCTCCCGTTATCACGGTGATTCCCGCCCTGATCATCACCGGGGCCATCCCCTGGGGCCCGCCCATCACATTGTTCGGACGCGAGATCACCCTCTCGGTGGCGGACATCAACATCGGCGCGTTGTACATCCTGATGGTCACGTCCATTTCCGTTTACGGCATCACCCTGGCCGGCTGGTCTTCGAATAATAAATACGCCACCATGGGCAGCCTGCGCGCCACAGCGCAAATGATCAGTTATGAGCTGGCCATGGGGCTTTCCTTCATCGGACCCATCCTGCTGGCGAGCTCCATGAGCATGACCGACATTGTCAACGCGCAAAAGAATTTATGGTTCGTGGTTCTCCAGCCGCTGGGCGCGATCATCTACTTTATCTCAGCCATCGCGGAAATCAACCGATCCCCGTTCGACATGCCCGAGGCAGAACAGGAACTGGTGGCGGGTTACCATATCGAGTATTCCAGTATGAAATTTGCACTCTTCTTCATGGCTGAATACATCAAGATGATCGCCATCAGCATGATCGGGGCTTCGCTCTTCCTGGGCGGGTTCTGGGGACCTTTCGTCGCCAAACTGCCCTGGCTGGGTCCCATTTACCTGTTCATAAAGGTGGTTATCATCCTGTTCGTTCTGATCTGGATTCGCGCTACCCTGCCGCGCATCCGCTACGACCGCCTGATGTCCTTCGGGTGGAAAATCCTGTTCCCACTGGCGATGCTTAACGTGTTGATCACCGCGCTGGTGGTGAAACTGGTTGGAGGTTAAAGATGCTGCGTGGTTTATGGACTACCTTCAAGACCCTGTTCGAAAAGCCGGTCACGATCCAATACCCGGAAGTGAAACGGCCGGTCAGCGAGCGCTATCGCGGCAGGCACGAATTGAAACGCTATGAGAACGGGTTGGAGAAATGCATCGGCTGCGCCTTGTGTGCGGCGGCCTGCCCGTCAGACGCAATATTTGTGGAGGCCTCCGAGAACACCGACGAGGAACGCTATTCACCCGGGGAACGCTACGCCAGCACCTACGAGATTAACATGCTGCGCTGCATCTTCTGCGGTTTCTGCGAAGATGCCTGCCCCACCGAGGCCATCGTCCTCGAGAAACAATATGAGTTGTCTTACACCGATAGGCGCAGTGCCATCTTCACCAAGGACATGCTGCTGGTGAAGGCGCCGCAAGGTGCCCAGGCAACCCCGCAGAAAACGGAGCCCGGTGTTTACACGCGCTCGGTACCGCTCATGAAAGACCCGGTGGATTGAGGAGGCTGGCATGACCATTGGAATCCTGGTATTTATCTTCCTGGGGATCGTCGCCGTGGCGGCAGCCGTGGGCATGATCCTCAGCCGCAATACAGTCTACTCTGCCCTGTTCCTGATTCTCAACTTCCTGACCGTGGCGGTGGTGTACCTGCTCCTGGGTGCGCCGTTCATCTCCTTCGCGCAAATCTCGGTGTATGCCGGCGCGATCATGATCCTGTTCCTGTTTGTTATCATGCTGTTGGGTACCGACAAAATTACCACGCCCGATCCGGTGCGCTGGCAGCGCCCGCTGGTCATCATCCTGGCGGCTGCAGTGGTGATCGAAGGAGCTTACGTGCTGATCACCCGTTATGGCGCGCAAGCTACTGCTTCGTTGACCGCCGCCGAGGTGGCAGACCCGGCCACCATCGGCACCCTGCTGTACACGAAATTCTCACTTCCGTTTGAGGTCACATCCATTATCCTGCTGGTGGCTGCCATCGGTGCGGTGGTTCTGGCCAGGCCCAAACTGAAAGAAGGAGGGAACCAATGACACTCCCGCTCATTTACCCGCTTGGACTAGCGTTTATCCTCTTTGCTCTCGGGGTGGTTGGCTTCCTCCTGCGCAAGAACGCTATCGTAATCTTTATGTCGCTCGAGTTGATGTTCAACGCTGCTAACCTGGTGTTTATCACCTTTGCCAACCAGTTCCAGAACGCGGACGGACATATCTTTGTCATCTTTGTGATGACCACCGCAGCTGCGGAAGTGGCGGTTGGGCTGGCGCTCATCGTCAGCATCTTCCGCTCCAGGCACAGCATCGACATTGACCAGATGAACAGCCTGAAGGGCTGAGCGATCCGGGAAAGGGAGAGATTTTATGGAATCTGGTGTGAATGTGAACCTTGTACCCTGGGTCGTATTCTTCCCGCTCATTGGGTTATTGCTCAACCTTGTGCTGGGAAGAAAACTGGGAGAAGTATTCAGCGGCGTGGTCGCCAGCCTGGCATCCGGACTGTCCTTCGTGGTGGCTGTCCTGCTGGCGGTGCGGCTGGCAGCCAACCCTGAGGCCGCGGTCTACAGCCTGGGCGATTGGATCAACATCGGCAGCCTGCAGGTCAGTTGGGCTTTCCGCGTGGATACCTTGTCCGTGTTGATGATGCTGGTGGTTTCCGGTGTGGGCACGCTGATCCACATCTATTCGATCGGCTACATGCACAACGATGTGCGCCACAACGGCGACACCGGGCGATACTCGCGCTTCTTCGTCTATTTGAACCTGTTCATTGCAGCGATGATGATCCTGGTCAGCGCGGATAACTTCGTAATGATGTTCGTGGGCTGGGAGGGCGTGGGCTTGTGTTCCTACCTGCTCATCGGCTTCTGGTTTGAGAAGGGAAAGAACGGCACAGGCAACGCAGAAGCCGCCAAGAAAGCCTTCATCACCAACCGCATCGGCGATTTTGGCCTGCTGGTGGCCATGTTCCTCATCTTCGCTTATTTCGGCAGTTTCAGTTTTACGGATGTGTTTGCCCGGGCAGCGGACGTGGCTGCGGCCCACCCGGTGGCGGTGCTGCTGATCACCCTGTTCATGGTATTGGGCGTCACCGGCAAGTCCGCGCAGATCCCGCTGTTCGTCTGGCTGCCGGACGCCATGGCTGGCCCGACCCCGGTATCCGCCCTCATCCATGCCGCAACCATGGTCACAGCTGGCGTGTACCTGGTGGCGCGCAGCAGCGTTCTCTACTCTCTGGTTCCGGCCGCGCAAACCGTGGTCATGTGGATCGGCGCGGGAACCGCCTTTTTCGCCGCCACCATTGCAGTCGGTCAATATGATATCAAGAAGGTG